>NZ_JBVIHJ010000008.1:0-35666 GCF_055570355.1 Streptomyces sp. NPDC031225
CCCCCCCCCCCCCCCCCCCCCCCCCCCCCCCCCCCCCCCCCCCCCCCCCCCCCCCCCCCCCCCCCCCCCCCCCCCCCCCCCCCCCCCCCCCGACCGGCGTTTCTCATGCGGCGCCGGTGACTCCCGGAGCGATGTGACGCCGGTGGAGCGGGCTGAAGCCGGTCTCGGGGGCGCCGGCGATGCCCGCCTTCTCGACCGCGGGGGCCAGTCGTTCGGCCAGGAAGGTCTCGAAGGCCCGCTCCGACTCCCAGACGTCGACCACCTGCAGTCCCCGCGCGTCGAACCACGCCACATGGACCTCGCTCCCGTCCGGGGCGACCTCCTCCCAGCCGACCGCCTCCCGCACCGTGTCGTACTGCTCGGGGGTGACCCCGGCCCAGCTCAGCGACATCACTACTGCCATGTCCCGCCCCTTGCTTCCCACTTGACGTGTGCCACCGGCTCTCCGGCTGCTGCCCCCGGCGCGCGCAGCCCCACGGACCCGCAACCGTTGGTGACGTGGGCATCGTCCCCGGCGGACGCCCCGTCACCGAAGAGCGCGCGGGGGCACACCGGGACCGCGCAGCACTTCTCACGCCCGGCCGGCACTCGCGCGAGCCTCCTGGCCGGGAGGGCCGCCCGAACCCGCCGGACGATCCCCTTCCTCGCCGTCCCGGTCGAGATGGAGTGCCGCCCCGCCGAGGGGAGTTGTCAGTGCCCCTTGGTAGAACTGCGGACGTCACAGCCCTCACACCCCTTCTCCCCAGGAGCAGCCGTATGACCATCGGTGACCACCTCGACGCGCTGTACGGGCTGTCCGCCCACACCTTTCCGGGCCCTGACGCGAAGACGGACGGCCTGCCGGAGGCGGACTCCGTCGCCTGGCGGATCACCAGCGATGTGTACGACGCCGACGAGGACTGGCCCGACGCCTTCGCACGCTTCTGTGCGGCTGTCGACACCACGCGTGTGCGAGCCCTGATCGTGGGTGCCTGGCAGGAGGCCTACGACACGGACCCGTCCGCCGTGGTCGAGGCGTTGCTCGCCGCGCGGGACGGATTCCCGGCGCTGCGCGCGCTGTTCCTGGGCGACATGGTGATGGAGGAGTGCGAGATCTCCTGGATCAACCAGACCGACGTCACTCCGCTGCTGGCGGGTTTCCCCGCACTTGAGGAGTTCGGGGTGCGCGGCGGCACGGGGCTGGGGTTCACCGCACTGCACCACACCGCGCTGCGCAGGCTGGTGGTGGAGACGGGGGGCCTGCCCGCCGCGGTGGTGCGCGGGATCGGCGCCGGTGATCTGCCCGCGCTGGAGCATCTGGACCTGTGGCTCGGTACCTCCGAGTACGGCGGCGACAGCGAGGCCGCCGATCTGGAGCCCATCCTGTCCGGCGCCCGGCTGCCGCGTCTGCGTCATCTGGGCCTGCGCAACAGTGAGATGCAGGACGCCGTGGCGGCCGCCGTCGCCGCCGCTCCCGTGGTGGACCGCCTTGAGGTCCTGGACCTGTCCATGGGCGTGCTGACCGACGAGGGTGCCGCCGCGCTCCTGGGCGGCCGCTCCCTCACCCACCTCAAGAAGCTCGATCTTCACCACCACTACCTCAGCAAGCCCGTCGAGGACCGCGTACGGCAGACCCTGGTGCCCGAGGGCGTGGAGGTGGATCTCGACCGCGCGGACGCGGAGGAGAACGCGGAGGACGACGGCACGGTGTGGCGTTACGTCGCCGTGGGCGAGTGAGCACCCGCTCCCCCGTCCGGGCGCGTTTCGCGGTGGTCGGCAACCCCGAGAACCGCAGAGTGTCCCTCTTCGCCGACGCGGTGCGCGCGGTCGGACTGCCCGGCCCGCGCATCGTGCCCTGGACCGACGTGCTGCGCGACCGGGGAGCGGACTTCGGCGACGACGAGATCGTCCGGGTCGACTCCCCCGGTGAGAACCCCGAGGTGGACCGTCTGCTGCGGGGCGCCCCGGATCCCACGCGGGTGGAGGGTTCGGCCCGTTGGTACGCCGGGTTCACCGCCGCCCTGCGCGGACTGCGGGGCGGCATCCGCCTGGACGACCCCGACGACCTCGCCGTGCTGTTCGACAAGCGCAGGTGCCACGCCGTGCTCGACGCGGCCGGCGTGCCCGTACCCGCCTCGCCCACCTCGGGTCCTGGCGGTGCTCGGGTGCGCGGCTGGGACGACGTACGGCTGTTGATGCGGGAGCACCGGATGGCCCGGCTCTTCGTCAAACCCGCCCATGGTTCCTCCGCTTCGGGCGTCCTCGCCGTCGAGACAGGCGGTGGCCGGATCCGGGCCACCACCTCGGTGGAACGCACCCCTGACGGGCGACTGCACAACTCCCTCCGGGTGCGCCGCTACGAACGCGAACAGGACATCGCCGCCATCGTCGACTCGCTCGCGCCCGACGGGCTGCATCTGGAGCGCTGGGTGCCCAAGGCCTCCCAGCAGGGCCGGGCCGCCGACCTGAGGGTGGTCGTGGTGGCCGGCCGTGCCACCCATGCGGTGGTCCGCACCAGCCGCTCACCCCTGACCAACCTCCATCTCGGGGGCAACCGCGGCGACCTCGACGCGGCGCGGCAGGCCGTGGAGGCGGCCGGTGCCCGCTGGGCCGACGTGCTCGGGGTGTGCGAACAGGCCGCGTCCTGCTTCCCGCGCACCCTGTGCGTCGGCGTGGACCTGCTCCCGGCCGTCGGCTGGCGGCGGGCCTTCGTCGGCGAGGTCAACGCCTTCGGTGATCTGCTGCCCCGGCTGCGCGGTCTGCCCGGAAGCGGCGCCGAGGCCCTGGACACCTACGGCGCACAGGTGACGGCCGCCCTGCACGCCCATGCCCGGCCGGCCTCGCTCTCCCCGCACAGAACAGGAACACCCCATGCCTGAACCCGACATGAACGAGGTCGTCGGCCGGCACGACATCCTCCTCGTCACCCTCGACACCCTGCGGTACGACGTGGCGGTCGAGCTGGCCGCCGCGGGCCGCATCCCCCATCTCGCGCGCCATCTCCCCGGCGGCCGCTGGGAGCAGCGGCACGCGCCGGGAAGCTTCACCTACGCCTCCCACCAGGCGATCTTCGCGGGTTTCCTGCCGACCCCGGCCTCCCCGGGGCCGCATCCACGGCTGTTCGCGGCGAGTTTCGCGGGCAGCGAGAGCACCGCCGGGGGCACCTTCGTCTACGACACCCCGGAGCTCGTCTCCGGACTGGCGAAGGCCGGTTACCGCACGGTGTGCATCGGAGGTGTCGGCTTCTTCAACAAGCGGGGCCCGCTCGGTTCGGTGCTGCCGGGGCTGTTCCACGAGGCGTACTGGGAGCCGGAGTTCGGCGTCACCTCGCCGCACTCCTTCGAGAACCAGGTCGCCCGCGCCGAGGAGATCGTCGCCGAACTCCCCGCCGAACAGCGGCTGTTCCTCTTCGTGAACGTCTCCGCGCTGCACCAGCCCAACTGGTTCCACCTGCCCGGCGCGACTCGGGAGACCGGTGACAGCCGCGAGACGCACGCCGCCGCGCTGGAGTACGTCGACCGGCACATCGGCCGTCTCTTCGCCGCCGCGAGTTCCCGGCGCCGCTGCTTCGCGATCGTCTGCTCCGACCACGGCACCGCCTACGGCGACGACGGATACACCGGCCACCGACTCGGCCACGAGTCGGTGTGGACCGTGCCGTACGCCCACTTCTTCCTCGATCCCGCAGAAACCGCAGACGTCACAGACCCCGCAGACCCCGTCGAGGCCGCCCGATGACCACCGCCCAGCGCACCAGCCCCTACCAGCACTACGTCTACGCCTACCCCCACAAGACCGCCTACCGCCCGCTCCCCGAGCGTCCCGCGCTGAAGTCGCTGTGGGCGCAGGAGGACAAGAGCGCCCTCTCCCTCTATCTGCACATCCCGTTCTGCGAGGTCCGCTGCGGGTTCTGCAACCTCTTCACCCGCATCGGCGCCCCCGACGGCCTGACCGGCGCCTACCTGGACGCCCTGGAACGCCAGGCCGACGCCGTACGCGAGGCCCTCGGCGACACCGACGGCGTCCGGTTCGCCACCGCGGCCTTCGGCGGCGGCACCCCCACCTTCCTCACCGCGCCGGAACTGACCCGGCTGTGCGACCTCGCCGAGCACCGTATGGGCGCCGACCTGCGCGCGATCCCCCTGTCCGTCGAGGCCTCCCCCGCCACGGCCACCGCCGACCGCCTCGCCGTCCTGGCGGAGCGCGGCACCACCCGGCTCAGCCTGGGTGTGCAGAGCTTCGTCGACTCCGAGGCCCGGGCCGCCGTACGCCCACAGCGCCGTTCCGACGTCGAAGCCGCCCTCGCCCGCGTCCGGGAGGCCGGTATACCGGTCCTCAACATCGACCTGATCTACGGCATCGACGGGCAGACCGAAGCGACCTGGCGGCAGTCGCTGGACGCCGCCCTGGCCTGGCGGCCCGAGGAGCTGTACCTGTATCCGCTGTACGTCCGGCCCCTGACCGGCCTCGACCGCCACCGCGGCGACACCGGCCCCGACCCGGCCTGGGACGAGCAGCGGCTGCACCTGTACCGGGCGGGCCGCGACCACCTCCTCGCGCAGGGCTATGTCCAGCAGTCCATGCGCATGTTCCGGCGGGCCGACGCCCCGCCGCAGGGCGGCGACGACTACGCCTGCCAGACCGACGGCATGATCGGCCTCGGCTGCGGTGCCCGCTCCTACACCTCCCGCCTGCACTACTCGTTCGACTACGCGGTCGGCATGCACGAGATCCGCGGGATCATCGACGACTACGTCACCTCGACGGACTTCGCCCGCGCCGAGGTCGGTCACCGCATGGACGCCGCCGAGGCGCGTCGACGACACCTCCTGCAGTCCCTCCTCCAGGCCGAGGGCCTGGACTGCGACGACTACCGGGCCCGGTTCGGCGCCACCCCCGCCGACGACTTCGGCGCGGAGCTCGACCTCCTCGCGGGCCGCGGCTGGCTCGACGACAGCACCGCCCCGCGACTGCGCCTCACACCGGACGGGCTCGCCCACTCCGACGCGATCGGACCGGAGCTGTTCTCCCCCGCCGTACGGGCCGCCATGGCCGCCTACGAGAGGAAGTGAGCGGCCCCGTGGATCTGACCCTGCTCTACCGCGGCCCCCTCGCCTCCTGCGACTACGACTGTCCCTACTGCCCGTTCGCCAAGCGGCGCGACCCTCCGGCACAGCTCCGCGCGGACCGGGCGGCCCTGGAACGCTTCGCGCGCTGGGCCGCCGCCCAGCGGGAGGACCGCCTCTCCCTGCTGTTCACGCCGTGGGGCGAAGGCCTGGTGCGCTCCTGGTACCGCCGCACCCTCGCCGAGCTGTCCCATCTGCCGCACATCGGCCGCGTCGCCATCCAGACCAACCTGAGCTGCCGCACCGACTGGCTCGCCGGGGCCGACCTCGACACCCTCGCCCTGTGGTGCACCTACCACCCCGGCCAGACCCCCTACGACCGCTTCCTCACCAAGTGCCGGGAGCTCGCGGAGCGGGGCGTCCGCTTCAGCGTCGGCGTCGTCGGCCTGCCCGAGCACCTGGCGGCGGCCCGCCGCCTGCGCGCCGACCTGCCTGCGCACGTCTACCTGTGGATCAACGCGGCCGAGGGGTACGGCTACGAGGACTCCGAGGCCGACGAGTGGACCGCGCTCGACCCCCTCTTCCCGTACAGCCGCCACCCGCACGCCAGCGCCGGCCTGCCCTGCCGCACCGGCGAGTCGGTGATCTCGGTCGACGGGGCGGGCACCGTCCGCCGCTGCCACTTCGTGCCCGCCGAACTCGGCAACCTGTACGACGGTTCCTACCGCGCGGCGCTGCGCCCGAGGCCGTGTCCGCTGGCCGTCTGCGACTGCCACATCGGCTACGTCCACCTGGAGACCCTGCCGCTCTACGACGTCTTCGCGGGCGGAGTCCTGGAGCGTGTCCCGGCAGCCGCCGTCGGACGGGGCCGGCAGTCAGCGCAGTGAAACGGTGACGGCGTCCGGGTGGTCGGTGGCATAGTCCCGGAGCACCGAGAGGAAGCTCGGGTCGGGACCGAGTCCGAGGGCGGCGGCGCGGCCGTGGTCCAGAACGGCGGGCCAGGAGCCGACGATGGCCTCGACCGCCGGGTCGGGTGCGACGGTGACCAGGTCGGCGGCCGCGCTGCCGGCCACCTGTCGCAGCGCCGTGAGCATCTCGGCCACGGAGACGGTGAGCGCCGGCAGGTTGACGGGCAGGGGACCGGTCAGGCGGCCCGGACCGGTGCCGCGCTCGGCTTCGGCGACGCGGAGGATTCCCTCGATCGTGCGGCGCGGCGAGGCGAGGGCGACCCGCAGGCCCGGGTCCACCGGGCAGACGGCCGGAAGCCCGGCCAGCGGTTCACGGATGATGCCGGACAGGAAGCCGGAGGCGGCGGCGTTCGGCCGGCCCGGCCGTACCGCGACGGTCATCAGACGCGCGACGCGGCCGTCGACGAAGCCGCGACGGGTGCAGTCCGCGATCAGCTGCTCGCACATCAGTTTCTGGGTGCCGTAACTCGACCGTGGCACCGGCAATGTCGTCTCGCTGACCACGGGCGGCAGGGGCAGCCCCGGGTGGGAGCCGTAGACGGCGAGACTGCCGGCGAACACCACCCGCGGCACCGGCCCGCCGGCCGCCGACTGCGCACGGGCCGCCTCCAACAGGGCGCGCGTGACATCCACGTTGGCGCGCATCCCCAGGTCGAAGTCTGCCTCGCATTCGGCCGACACCGCGGCGGCGAGATGGAACAGCACGTCCACGGGCTCGGCGAACACCGCGCCGAGGTGCTCCACCAGGTCCCCGCGCACCGTCTCGGTCCGCGCATCGTCCGTCTGCGGCGCTCCGGGCGGAGCGACCCGGTCGACCAGCACCAGCCGGCTGATCGGCCTGCCGCCGAACGAGCCCGCCCGTGACAGCGCTCCGGCAAGCAACCGTCCGAGAAATCCGGACGCACCCGTCACCACGATCCTCACGCGCCATCTCCTCGGTCAACCACTCGGGAGCTCGGGTTCCACGATGCCGTAGCCAGAGTGGCAGCGCACCGGAATGCACCACGGAGAGGGGATACCCGCCGACTCCGCGCAACGATGCGCTCCCAGGAAGGGCTTGGCTGCAGTGACGACCCACGCACGCACCACCCGTACTCCCGTGCAGCAGGCGGCACTCCTGGTCGGGGTCGTGTTCCTGCTCGTCGGGATCCTGGGCTTCATCCCAGGAATCACCACGAACTACGACACCATGGAGTTCGCCTCGCACGACTCGGGTGCCGAACTGCTCGGCATGTTCCAGATCTCCGTTCTGCACAACCTCGTTCACCTCGCGTTCGGCGTCGCGGGAATCCTGATGTCCCGCGCCGCCTCCGGAGCCGGCACCTATCTGCTGGCCGGAGGCGCGATCTACCTCGTGCTGTGGCTGTACGGCCTGTTCGTCGGCCACGCCAGCACGGCCAACTTCGTGCCGCTCAACAACGCCGACGACTGGCTGCACCTCTTCCTCGGCCTCGGCATGATCGCCCTCGGGTTCCTGCTCACCCGCCGCGGGGCCTCGTGGACAAGTTCCCGCTCGGCGCGGTGATCAACAAGGGTCTGACCGTGCGCGGTGCCCAGATGCACGGCCGGCGCTACATCCCGATGCTGCTGGACCGGATGGCGGCCGGGGAGCTGAGCACGTCCCATCTCGCGACCCACTCCGTGCCGTTGGACGAGGCGCCGCGGGCCTACGAGATGTTCAAGAAGAAGGAGGACGGCTGCGTCCGGGCCGTCATCAGGCCGAACGGCTGAGGCGGCTACGAGCAGTTGGGCCCCGCCCGGAAACGGGCGGGGCCCAACTGGTGCTCGGAATCAGCCCTTGCTCCTGGCCGGCCCCAGCCGGCCGGCCGCGGCGAGGACCACGGCCGCCGCGCCCGTGCCCAGTACGGCACCGGCGACCACGTCGCCCGGATAGTGGACCCCGGTGTGGATGCGGGAGTAGCCCACCGCGACGGCCAGCAGGCCGAGCGGAACCGTCACGACGGGCAGCGCGGGCCCCGCCGCCGCGGCGAAGGCGACGGCGGACGCCGTGTGGCCCGAGGGGAAGGACGCGGACTCCGGCATGGGCACATGCCGTCCGGGAAACGGCGAGTCCACGGCCCGCAGCGGACGCGGCCGTCGCACCAGTCGCTTGCCGAGCAGGTTGGCACTAGCCGAGGCGACACCGATGGCGGCGACGCCGAGGGCGGCCGCGCGGCGCGGGCGGCCGGGGAACAGCGCGAGGAGTCCGGCGATCGTGAAGGAGATCTTGGAATGGTCCGCCGCCGCGGACAGTCGCCGCAGCGCGTGGTCCAGGGCTGGTGTCCGGGTGACCGTCACCGCCTCGTACAGGGCCTGGTCGAGGGCGGCGAGATCGCGCAACAGGTCCCGGGCGCCCGGCTCTTCCCACTGCGGTTGGTCAAGCATCGTTCTGCTCCTGGTTCTTGTCGGTCGGAAGGGGGGCCCGGCCGAGGGCGAGCCGGACGACACGTCGCCAGTCCACCGAGGGGGCGGTGTACGGCGCGCCGGGACGGTGTTTCGGTACCCGCATCCGCAGCGCTCCCGGCCGTACGGTGCACACGACGGGCTGGGGCAGCATCAGCGCCTCGCCGTCCACGGCCACCGGGATGGACTCCGTGTCGGCCTCGACGGTCACCCGCCGCGAGGTCAACGAGGTGATGCCACTGGCCCGTTCACCCCGCAACGCCAGTTCGGCGGCCTGGGCCGCGCCCTCTATGCGCACGGCGATCACGCCGAGTTCGCCTCCGTCGAGGCGGCTTCTGCGCCCCACGCCCAGCGGGTCGGCCAGGATGTAGGGGTTGTTGCTCACCAGCAGCGCCTGCGGGGCCTCGAGCTGCTGTTCGTCCGCCCTCGCCGACAGCCGGGCGCCGGCCCCGCCGGCCAGCAGGTCGGGCAGCCGGTCGAGCGCGGTGGACGCTTTGGCGTCCCGGTATTCGGGGCTCTGCACGATCTCGGCGTACGTCCCGAACGAGACCGTGTTGACGAAGGGCCGCCCGGCCACGTCGCCCAGGTCGACGCGGATCTCCACGCCGTCCCGCAGGGCGTCCAGGCCGCTCACCGGGTTGTCGCGGTCCAGGCCCAGGTCCATCGCGAAGTGATTGCGGGTCCCGGCGGACAGCACCATGAACGGCACCCCGTGCTCGGCGGCCACCCCCGCCACCAGGGCCTGGGTGCCGTCGCCGCCCGCCACGCCGAGGAGGTCCGCGCCGTCCGCGAGGGCCTTGCGGGCCAGTGCCGCCGGATCCGGGTCGTTGTCGAGGTCGAGCAGAATCACCCGGGCGCCCAGCGCCTCGGCCCGCTCCACCAGCGCGTGCTCACCGACCTTGCCGCCGCCGGACCGGGGGTTCATGATCAGTACCGGCCTGCGCGGTGGCCGGACCGAGCGGGAACGACCTGCTCGCGGCGCGCGCAGCCGGCGCAAGGCGCTCCTGGCGCTGGCCAGCGCCGCGCCCCACAGGGCCAGCGCCGCCGCCGCGTAAGGCCACAGGCCGGAGACCGTGTACAGGACCAGGACGGCTACCGGCGCGGCCAACGCCAGCAGGGCGCCGCAGGCGCGCGCCACTCCCCGGTGCGCCACGGCCCACCAGATGCCCGCGCCCGCCAGGCCGAGACCGGCCAGGCCCAGCAACAGCAGGAGCCACTGGCCCGCCGCCACCACCGCCACGACCACGCCCGCCAGACACAGCAGGGCGAGCCGGGCCAGATTCCGCGCCTCGGTGCCGGCCGCCCGCACCGCCTGGTCCTTCGCTCTCGTCGCGTTCATGATGCTCGGCCGGTCCCCCGGGGTCCGCGTCCCGCGCGCGTGACGGCGTCGCCCCGTTCCGGGTCCTGGCCTGCTGCTCCCCTCCATGCTCACTGCGTCCCGCCACTCCGGCGTCCTGGCTCCGTCTACGGGCCGGCGGCGCACGGGGTCTCGCCCCTGCGGGGACGGTGGCCCAACGATCTCACGCCGAGGTGGCACACCCCACGGCACGACCCGGGATGCCGCCCGTCACGTCGGGCTGCTCCCGGGTCGTGCCGTCACACCGGGGGACCGGTGTCCTCACCGGGTCACGACGTGCCGTTCGTCGGGGACGCAGTGGGTCATGGTGAGTCCCTCGACGTCACGCGGCGGGTTCTTGCCGAGGTTGGACAGCCGGCCGCGGTCCTCGTCGGTGAGGTCCTGGGACGCCAGCGGTTCGAGTCCGGCGACATCCTCGGGGCTGATGCCGAGGCCCTCGCCGACCCGTAGGCCCAGCTCGTTCTCGACCAGCAGGAAATGCCAGACCATGCGCTCCTGCACGGGCCGGTCGCACTCGGAGAGCAGGTCGGTGAAGTTCTTCACGAGGTCGTCGCGCTCCCACTCCTCCAGGAGCAGGTAGCGCTGGCCGGCCTGCAGGTAGTCGTTGGTGCGGGGGATGCGCTTGCGGGTGAGCCGGCCGTGGATCTCCGGGCCCTGCTCGTCGTGTGTCGGGGACTGCGCCTCGCGCAGGCCGCCGGTGATGGACGGTTCGTAGTTGACGTGGGGGTTCTCCCCTCCGCCGTCCACGTGGTATGTCATCTGGCCGTCGCGCTGGTTGGTGCGCACCTCGGCGTTCTTCGCCTGGTTTACGGAGAGCTGGAGGTAGTTCGGCCCGACCCGGTAGCGCTGGGTGTCGCTGTAGGAGAAGGTCCGGCCTACGAGCATCTTGTCGTCGGAGAAGTCGAGCCCGTCGACGAGGACGCCGGTGCCGAACGAGATCTGCTCGTTCTCCGCGAAGAAGTTCTCCGGCATCCGGTCCAGCACCATCCGGCCCACCGGCTTCGGCGGGAACTCCTGCTCGGGCCAGGTCTTGGTGTCGTCGAGCGGGTCGAAGTCCAGCTCCGGGTGGTCGTGGTCCTCCATGATCTGGACGAGGAGTTCCCACTCCGGGTGGTCACCCCGGGCGACCGCCTCGTACAGGTCCTTGGTGGCGTGTCCCAGACCGGCCGCCTGCACGTTGGCGGCGTCCTCCTCGGTCATGCTGCGTACGCCCTGCTTGGGCATCCAGTGGTACTTGACCAGGACGGTGTTTCCCTCGGCGTTGACCCACTTGTAGGTGTTGACGCCGAAGCCCTGCATATGGCGGTAGTCGGCGGGGATGCCACGCGGGCTGAACAGGTTGACCAGCATGTGCATCGCTTCCGGTGTCTGCGACATGAAGTCGAAGATGCGGCGCGGCTGCTGCTCGAAGGTGACGGGGTCGGGCTTGAGGGCGTGGATGACGTCCGGGAACTTGATCGCGTCCCGGATGAAGAAGACGCCCAGGTTGTTGCCCACCAGGTCCCAGTTGCCGTCCTCCGTGTAGAACTTCACGGCGAAGCCGCGCGGGTCGCGGGCGGCCTCGGAGGAGTCGCGGCCCCCGATGACCGTGGAGAAGCGGACGGCCAGGTCGGTGCGCTTGCCCTGCTCCTGGAACAGCTTGGCCCTCGTGTAGCGGCTGATCGGTTCGTCGCCCCAGGCGCCGTAGGCCTCGAAGAAGCCGTAGGCGGTCACTCCGCGTGCGTGGACGACACGCTCGGGGATGCGCTCCCGGTCGAAGTGGCTGATCTTCTCCAGGAACTGGTAGTTCTCCAGCGTGGCGGGGCCGCGGGCACCGACGGTGCGCTGGTTCTGGTTGTCGTGGACCGGGTGGCCCTGGCGGTTGGTGAGTACCTTGCGGTCGTCGCCGTGGGCGGGACCGGTGCCGGACACGTCCGTCATGATCGAGGGCTCCTTCGGCTCGTGGCCGGAGGCGGGCCCCGGCTCAGCGAGCGGCCTCCGGCCGGTGTGGCGGATCATCCGAGTACCCGGCCAGGTCGTGTCACTCACGTGAGGGCCGTCCGATCGCGCGACCGGTGTCCCGGGGGCGGTGTCATACCCGCGTGGGAGCGTGAGAGGGCACCGGCACGACGCGAACGGCGCCGGTCCGAAGGAGGCCGCGTCATGACCCACGTCGACTCGCAGTTCCTGCGTGGCCTGTTCGACGAGGAGGGCAGCCTGCACGCCGCGGGGCGGACGGCGCTGTACCGGCTGTACGGCCTTGAGGGTCTGCTCTATGTCGGTATATCGACCTGTCCGCTCACGCGCGTGCGCACGCATCTGCGGGACCAGCCCTGGGGGCCGTACGTCATCGGAATCCAGATCGACTACCCGCCGGACGCGGAGGCGGCCGAGCGGGTGGCCGTCCAGGCCGAGCGCCCCCGCTACAACGTGGTCTTCAACGGCTTGAAACCGCCGCCAGCGCCCGATCGTGCGGCGCACCGCAGGGCCGAACTCGCCGCAGAGCGGAGGCGGTTGGCGGAGTTCGAGGCGGCCGTGCCCGAGTCGACGACGCATCTGAGGCTCATCGCACGAGGGATCAGGGCGAAGCGGGCGAGGATCGCGAGGCTGGTCGAGGAGATCGAGGACACCGGAGCCGGACAGGACCCGCAGCCACCGGCCAGGCCGACGACACCGTGAGGTCACCCCACGCGGAAGAACCAGAATCAGCCATCCCGGGTGACCGGCGTGACTGAAGTGACGGATCTCGTGAAGACACGCACGGGCTGGGTTAATCTCGTCTTCCGTTTGGGGGGCGAACTGGTATGCGTCGAAAGTGACTTCGGGGGATTTCTTGTCGGAACAGCGGCCGATGCCGGCGGAAGACGCGGCCTCGGCGCTGCGGCAGACCGGCGCCTCACCCCTGCGGCCCGGCGACCCGAGGAATGTCGGCCCCTATGCGCCGGTGGCACTGCTCGGCAGCGGTGGCATGGGGCGGGTCTACCTGGGACGTCTCACGGACGACCGTCCCGGCCTGGTCGCGGTGAAGGTGATCCGGCCGGAGTACGCGGAGGATCCCGGGTTCCGGCGCCGTTTCGAACGGGAGGCGGCGGTGCACGCCCGTCTTCGTACACCGCACGCACCGCGGCTGTGCGGCACGGGCTTCGAGGACGAAGTGCTGTGGATGGCCACGGAGTATCTGCCCGGCTTCGATCTGGCGGAAGCCGTGCAGGAGCACGGCGCCCTGGAGCCGGCCGCCGTATGGCGGCTGGCGGCGGAGCTGGGTCAGGCTCTCGCGGCCCTCGCCGTCGCGGGGATCGTGCACCGGGACCTGAAACCGTCCAACGTGCTCCTGTCCGTCCGGGGCGCGCATGTGATCGACTTCGGTATCTCGAAGGCGGCCGACGCGAGCGCGATCACCGGTACCGGCAACCGGGTGGGGACCCCGGCCTACATGTCACCCGAGCATCTGCGGGAGGGCCGGTCCGACACCGCGTCGGATGTGTTCGCGCTGGGCGGGACGCTGGTCTACGCGACGACGGGACGTGCTCCGTTCGGCGACGGCACCGGTGTCGACGTGATGCACCGGGTGGCGTTCGAGGAACCGAACCCCGAGGTGATCGCCGAGATCTCGGCGGCGGACGCGGACCTCGGCTCCCTGCTGACCGCCTGCCTCGACAAGGAGCCAGCACGGCGGCCGACGCCGCAGGACCTGATCGACGCGGCCGGGCCGCCCGCCGTGTCGTCCGCCTGGCCGCAGCCGCTGGGCGAGATACTGCTGGCCCGGCAGCAGTCGTACGAGGCGCTGTACCACCTTCCAGTCGCTGTCCTGGTCGGTCCACGCCCCCTGGACGTCCTGCCGTCGGCCCCGGCCGCGCAGGTGTCCCAGCCCGCTCCGCCCGTCGTGGAGCGGTCGGTGGAGGCAGCGGACGACCCGGCCCCGGCTCCGTCGGAGCCGCCGGACCCGGCGGTCTCCCCGCGGTCCCGGAGGAAGCCGCTGCTGCTGACAGTCGCGGGCATCGCGGCCTGTGCCGTACTGGCGACGGCGTTTCTGCTCAGCCGTCAGGACTCCCCCGCCACCGCCTCTCCGGAGACCGGTGGCACACGGGCCGTCGGAAGCGCGCCGGGAGACGTCTCCCCCGCACCGGCATCCCCGACCACGAGCAGGCAGAGCCGCACGGACGTCGACGGCGCCGTGAGCGCGAGCCGCACCGACAAGACCGCTGCCGCCCCAGGAACCGGGGCCTCGGCCTCGGCCTCCTCCGACGCCCGGGCGGAGGACCAGGCTGCTCCTGGTACCGCGCCGGACACCTCCACCTCTCCCACACCGTCGGCCGACACCGGCAGCCCGTCCGCCGTGACGGACACCGCTCCCTGGCTCTCCGAGTGCACGTACTACGCCGGCAAGAAGCGCACACAACTCGGTGACACCGGCAAGCGTGTTCAGCAGGTCCAGTGCATGCTGACGAAGCGCGGGTACAGCGTGGGAAGCACCGGCGTGGACGGTGACTTCGCGGCCGGCACGGAGACCGCTGTGCAGGCCTTCCAGGGCGGCCGGGGGCTGGCCGTCAACGGGATCGTCAACCACGCCACCTGGGCCGCGCTGCGCACCTCGGACTGACCGCACCCCGGGAGTCAGGGCGCGTTCCCAGGTCGACGAATCGGACATAGGTTCCGTCAATGATATGACGGACCGTCATATCCCGTGCAGGTAAAAGGAATTCGCGTACGAAGACTGGCGCACGACGCCTCACCGGGTATTCCGTGCCTCTGTCGTCATCGGCACTCCCGTGCCGTAGTGAAGGGAATCCCCGTGCGCCTGCGCCCCCTGCGCGTCCTGTGCTGCTCCGCCGTCCTCGCCCTGTCCGCACCCGCCCTGCTGCCGGGCACGGCCTCGGCGGCGGTCCCCGTCTCCGAGGTCTACCTCCAGAACTACGTCACCGGTCTCAACGCGGCCGACAGCGGCGGCAGCGTCACCGCGCACAACCCCAGAGGCAACGAGGACCACCAGCAATGGACTCCCGTCGCGGTCGGCGGCGGCTACCAGCTCCGGAACGCCGACGAGTCCGGCACCTGCCTGGGCCGCAGCGGCACCTCCGCGGTCACCGCCACCTGCGGTGCGGACGGCACCACCTGGACGATCAGCCCTGCCGCGAACAGCACGTACACCGTCGCCGTTCCCGGCACCGAGCAGTACCTCACCGGTTCCTCCTCCGACTCCGCCGCCGTTCAGCTCGGCTCCGCAGGCGATCTCGCCCGCTGGTACCTCACCCCGGCCGCCTACGCCACCTCGGCTATGCCCTCCGCCGACACCCGCACCCTCGACCAGGTCACCTTCCTGACGGCGCACAACGCCTTCGCCAACGGCGCCGACGGCAACTTCGCCTCGTTCCCGGTCAGCCTGTTCCCCAACCAGAACTACGGCATCAGCCGTCAACTGGCCGACGGCGTACGCGGCTTCATGCTCGACGACTACACCGTCTCCGGCCGGGCGGTGCTCTGCCACAACAGCTGCGACGGTGTCAGCAGCCCCGTCCCGCTCGCCACCGACCTCCAGCGCATGGTCGACTTCCTCAAGGCGAACCCCGGGCAGTTCGTCACCGTCTTCCTGGAGGACTACGCCTCCTCCGACGTGCTGAAGTCCTCGCTCGCCTCCGTGAGCGGCCTCTCCGACGTGCTCTACCGGCCCGACCAGGAAGGCGTGGCCACCACGGGCTGGCCCACCATGGCCGACCTCGCCGCCCGCGGCAAGCAGCTGCTGATCTTCAGCGACCGGACGCGGGCGAGCGACACGGCGAACGGCTGGAGCACCCGGGACGGCTTCGGCGTGATGTACCAGCGCGAATGGACCGTGGAGAACTACTGGTCCATGGGCGGCGGCATCGGCGCCTCCGACTGGTCCTGCTACAGCCGCTGGGGCACCGCCAGACCGCTCACCACCGACTCGGCCGCCTTCCACCCGCTGTTCGTGATGAACCACTTCCGGGACTACACCATCGGTTCCACCGCCGGGACCGACAACGGCAAGCTCCTCAACCGCGCGCAGAACTTCTGCACGCCCGCCGCCCGCAAGAAGCCCACCTATCTCTCCGTCGACCGCTACGACCTCGGCTCCCCCACCCCGCTCACCACGGTGGACGCCCTCAACACCTACGTCCTGGCGCCCGGACAGTAGTCACCGGCCGGGTGCGTGCGGGTCAGTCCCGGCGGGCGTCGACGTCACCGTTGACCGTGGTCAGGGTCATGGCGCGGTTCCCGTCGGGACGGGTCGTGGGGACGGAGGTCGTGACACGGCCGTTGTCGGTCGCCGCACTGATCCGGTAGGCGGGGCTGCCGGACGGGACCGTGACGTCGACCGAGCCGTTGACGGTGGTCGCGGTGACGCGCGACGGCGCCGCGGCGCACCCCAGCGTCACGTCGCCGTTGGTCGTCTCGGCGTGCAGCCGTTCCGCACCGAGGGCCGTCGCACGCACCGAGCCGTTGCGGGTGGACAGCCGTATGTCGGCGTGGCGGTTCCCGGCACGCGTGACCGTCACATCCCCGTTGACGGTCGTCACGTCCAGGGCGGCGGACACGCCCGCCACGTCGACGCCGGCGTTGCGCGCGGTGACCGTGATGCTCAATCCGTCGGGAACTTCCACGTAGGGCATCCGGGGACAGGTGTGGCCGCCGTCGGTCCGGTCGTCGCACGACAGGTCGAGCGTTCGGACGTCGTCGCGGCGGGACCAGTGTCCCTCGACGCGGTCGTCGACGGTGACGCGGCGGCCGTCGGCAGGGCGCAGCCGCAGGCCGTTGTCGGTGGCGATCAGCAGGTGCTCACCGGAAGGCTCCCCGCGGAGTGCTCCCGCCTCCTGCGGGCTGCCGGAGTCCCCTTGGTGATCGCCGCTGCACGCCCCGGCGAGGGGCAGCAGCGCCAGTACGGTCATCAGGCGCACGAGGCGCCGTGTCGGCATCGCCTTCATGCACCGTCGAATGCCCCGGCCCGCCACAGTCATGACAGCCGTGACGGGCTTCCTGCCGGCCCACAGGGCCCGCTTCTCGGCCCTACGGGACCGGGACCGACTCGGACGCCCCTTTCGCGTCCTCGGCGGCCGCGAGAGCCTTGTTGCGGCGCACGGACGACCAGAAGGACCAGCCGATCAGGATGACACCGACGAGGCCGGTGATGATCTCGTTGATCTCGTACTGGATGGTCACCATGAGGATCACCGCGAGCGCGCCGATCGCGTAGTGCGCGCCGTGCTCAAGGTAGACGTAGTCGTCGAGGGTGCCCTGGCGGACCAGGTACACGGTCAGCGACCGCACGTACATCGCGCCGATGCCCAGACCCAGGGCCATCAGGACGATGTCGTTGGTGATCGCGAACGCGCCGATCACACCGTCGAAGGAGAACGAGGCGTCCAGCACCTCCAGGTACAGGAACATGAAGAACGCGGCCTGGCCGGCCAGCTTGACCCCCGAAGCCTGCCCGCCGGAGCGTTCGGCCTCCTGCTCGCGTTCCTCCTCCTCGTCGAGCCGTCCCTCGAAGTAGCCGGAGAGACCGCCGACCACCAGATAGGTGATCAGACCCGCGACACCCGAGATCAGGACGGTCTGTGCCTTGTCGACGTGTGCGCCGCCGTGCTGGTGGGCGTGGGTCGCGAAGGTGAACGCGGTGATCAGCAGGACGACGAGCGCGATGCACACCGACAGCATGTCGACCTTGCCGAGCTTGGCCAGCGGCCGCTCGATCCAGCGCAGCCACTGGATGTCCCGGTCCTCGAAGATGAAGTCCAGGAAGATCATCAGCAGGAACATGCCACCGAACGCGGCGATCGCCGGGTGCGCGTCGGTCACCAGTTCCTGGTAACGGTGCTTGTCGGTCACGGCCAGCTGGACCGCGTCGTAGGGGTTGAGTTTCGCGGTGATCGCGACGATCACGACGGGGAAGACCAGCCGCATGCCGAAGACGGCGATCAGGACACCGACGGTGAGGAAGATCTTCTGCCAGAAGGTGTTCATCTTCTTCAGGACTCCGGCGTTGACCACCGCGTTGTCGAACGACAGGGAGATCTCCAGCACGGCCAGGATCGCCACGATTCCGAACGCGGCCCAGCCGTCGTACAGCACTGCTGCTGCCAGGCCGAGCGCGGTGATCGCGAACGCCCAGCGGAAGGTCTTCAGAATCACTGGCACCAAGTCCTGTTGTCGAGCGTGGCTGGGGAGGGCTCAAGCGGCCCACGGCGTCACGGGCGTTGTCTATCACGGTTGCCGGTCTCCGAAGTGACGCAGGGTGCCGACGCGGGCGTACGGTCGCGGGCCCGGACCGGCGTCCCGGTCACGTCGCGCCGGGTACCCGCACGGCGAGAAGGGCGACGTCGTCGTCGTTGGCGGCCTGCCTTACCCGGCGCAGCAACTGGTCGGTGAGGGATGCCAGGGGCCGGTGGGCGAGGGCGGCCGCGTGTCTGAGCAGGCGTTGCAGGCCTTCGTCGAGGGTGTGGCCGGGTGCCTCGATCAGACCGTCGGTGTACAGCAGCAGGGTGGATCCGGGCGGCAGCATTGCGGTCGCGTCGGTGCGCGGGGTGCGGACTCCGGTTCCCAGGAGGATGCCGTGGCCGTCGGTCAGGTAGTGGGCCAGTCCGTCGTGGCTGACCAGCAGCGGCGGCGGGTGACCGGCGTTCGTCCAGGTCAGTTCCCAGTGGTTGTCGTCCCGCTCCTCGACGCGGGCGAAGATCGTGGTGGCCATGGTGACGTCGGTGACGTGCATCACCGCCTCGTCGAGCCGCTCGACGATCAGACTCGGCGGTTCCTTGTGGGCCCAGGCATAGGCGCGCAGCATGTTGCGCAGCTGGGCCATGCCGGCCGCGGCCTCCAGGTCGTGGCCCACGACGTCTCCGACCGCCAGCGCGGTGGCGCCGTCGGACAGGGAGAAGGCGTCGTACCAGTCACCGCCGACCTGTGAGGCGTCGGGGGCGGGCAGATAGCGGGCCGTCATCTGCAGTCCGGGCACGCGTGGCATCTGGGGCAGCAGATGGTTCTGCATGGTCTCGGCGACCTTGCGCTGCCGCTGGTAGAGGCGCGCGTTGTCCAGTGCCAGCCCGGCCCGGCGGGCGATGTCCTCGATGAGGGGCAGGTCGTCGGGGGTGAAGTCCACCGGTTCCTTGGCGCGGCCCAGCGTCAGCGCTCCCAGGACTTCGCGGGTGCTGCGGATGGGAGCGATGGCGGCGGAGCGGATGCCGGTGGCCTCGAACAGCCGGCGTTGCTCGACCGCGATGCCGGAATCCGGTTCGGGCTGGTAGGTCTGCGGGCCGGCCAGGGCGGAGGCGACCCCGCGCAGGGCCCTGGACAGGGGCATCGGCGAGTCCTCGGGGATGGGCGGCATCGGCCCCTGCAGGTCCTCGTGGTGCACCACGGTGTCGCCCTCCGCGTGGACGACGGCGGTACGCCACACCTCGTCCCGCTCGCTGATCAGGTCGATGACGGCCCAGTCCGCCAGCCGGGGCACCACCAGGGCCACCAGCCGGCGCAGCGCCTCCTCGACGTCGAGCGTGGACGTCAGCCGGGTGGTGGTCTCGGCGAGCAGCGCCAGCCGTTCGAGCTCCGTCAGGGTCCCTGCCGTCACCGCCCCGGTCTCCTCCGGCCGGCCGGTCTGAGGCGGTCGCTGTGCGTGGACGAGCACGAGGGTGCCGCTGTCCTGGCCGCCGACGTCGTACGGGGTGATCAGCCACGCGACCGGCAGCAGTGTGCCGTCCCCGCGCTCGAAGTACTCCCCCTCGCCCTGGGCGGTGCGTCCGGCGTGGAAGGGCCGCCGCATGCCGCACCGGCTCCTCGACAGAGGGTGGCCGTGGGCGTCGCGGTGCAGCAGGTCGTGCGCGTCCCGGCCCAGAAGGCTTTCGGCGGGCCTGGCCAGCAACTGTTCGGTGAGGGCGTTGGCGGCGACGATGCGGCCCTCCTCGTCCACGACGTACGCAGCGGTCCCGACGGCTTCCAGCGCCCTGGTCAGCCCCGTGGCGGGTGTCGCCGGGGAACCTTCCCCGACGTTCCCCGTGTCCTCCGGCCCTGCCATGTCTTCCTCTCCTCGCTGGTCAGCCGCGGTCCCTGGCGGTATGCGGCACCTTCGTTCGGTGGTTCTGTCCTGTTCGGGTGCCCCGACAGCGGTGAAACGAGCCTCGCCCTCGCACGCGTCCACGAAACCGGATCGTCACCGCCGGGATTCCCGGTCCTGCCGGTGGCGCACCTGCGCCACTCGCCCAGCCGGGTGTGTCGTCGCAGTCCTCCTGTGGGAGAGGGAACCACGGCATCCTCCGGCGCGCCCCCCGGCGCTTCCGTGCGCTGGGGGCGCGTGGCTGAATTCCCTCTAATTGCACGGCACTTGGTCGCGCGCTGGGTATCCGTTCAGTGACGGGTGGACGCAGGCGACACGGGGAGGGCCGGGGCTGTGGCACGTCTGTGGCGGGCGTCCGGTCCTCTCCCGTCGCGCCGATCACGGAAACGGCACATCGTGCGCCGGCTGCGAGCCGAGGGGCTCTACGGGCCCAGGTTCCGTGACGTGCTGCCCGCCTTCGCCGGTCTGGGGGCGGTCGTGTGCGCGACGGTCGCCGTGCTCGCCGCGGGGTACCGCGCCGCCGGAGTCGTCGTCCCGGTCCTCGGGGCCGTACTGCTGGCTTCGGTCGTCCTGGCCGGCATCCGCCGCGGGCGCCCCGGCGCTCGACGCCGGCTCGGCTACTACACCGCGGACGAACTGCTCGATCTCGACACTCAGGGCCTCGCGCTGGCGGTGGCCCGGATGTTGCGCCGGGACGGGTGGCGGGTGCGGCTGGTGCCCGCACCGGACCGGCCGCGTCTGTGCGCCCGGGACGCGGTGGGCCGCAGGCTCCACGTCGCCTTCCGGCCGGTCGCGGAGCCCCTTCCCGACGAGGACCTGCCGCACCCCCACCCGCACCACGGGAACCAGGAAGCGCATCTGCGCCTGGTCGTCCATCGCGGCGCCTTCACGGCCCGCGACATCCGGTGGGCCCGGAGGGAGCGGACGATCCGCCTGCTCGACGGTTCCGCTCTTCGCCGCTGGGCGGCGGGCGCGCGTCTCAACGACCTGCTGTCACAGGGACAGTGACGGGCCGTCAGTACGCCCGTCCGCGACGCGGCGCCTCCGGGCCGCTCTCTCCTGCTCCGTCAGATCCGCCCGCTGGTCCAGCGGGTGATCGGACCGTGTGTGTGGCGTCCCGCACGGCGGCCCACCGCGTACGACGTCGCGCTCAGCACGGTGAGACCCGCACCGACACCCGCGGCGATGAGCTTGCGCTGGGCCACCACGGTCCAGGCCGTCTTGGCCACGGCCGCGGCCTGCCCGGAGGCGGCGACGACCGTCTGACGTCCGGCCTCGACGCTCTTGGCCGCACTGTGCGCGGCCTCGCTCGCGACCTTCGCGGTACGCTCCGTCGCCTTCATGCCCGCTGACGCGACGTCGTCCGTCTTCGTGGCCGCCGCGTCCGCCGCCTTGGACGCCGGGGCGGTGGCCTTGGCCGTGGTGCGCCGGGCCTTGGACGCAGCGCCCCGCGCGGAATCTTGGTTCGTCTGCTCGTTCGATTCACTCATGGACATCGCGTAACCGCTCGCTTCGACGGCAAACGCTTCGTCGGATGCGTTTTCGCGCTGTCACGGCGGCACGGCGAGGGATGAGGCCCCCTCGCCGTGCCGCTTCCTTCCCGGTCAGCCGATGTGGTAGCTGTCCCCGTAGACCTTCCAGTCCAGCGGCGGGTTCAGGTCGAAGTTGCCCTTGCGCAGGAAGACGCGCTGGGCGGTGTCGACGCGGCTGGTGTCGCTGTGTGCCTCCTCCTGCTTCATGGCCCACACCCGGGCGTCGAGGAAGGCGTTCAGGTACGTCGTCTCGTCACCGCCCTGGGCCGGGGGCTTGGCCTGGCGCAGGGCGCGTCGGCGGATGCTGCTGAAGCTGGTCGCGTCGCCGCCGTCGCCGTGCATGACGATGGCGTCGTAGTAGGCGAACTGGCCGAGTGCGCGCACTCCGTCCGCCTTGCCCTGCTTGACGGCGGGGTTGAAGTAGACGCGGTCGCGTTCGTCGTTCTGCGCCTGCTGGAACGCCGCGTCCCGCGCGGCCTTGCGCCAGTCCTCGGTGAAGTGCGGGTCGAGGCCGTCGTGCGAGTCGGTGCCGTCGACCCGGCGCAGCGCCGGAAGGTACTTGGCGAGGACGTTGCCGGGCTTGCGGTTGGCGTACAGCTCGACGAGGTCGAGCATGTCTCCGGTGCCGGAGCAGAAACCGATGATGCCGGCGGTGTAGCCGCGTCCGTCGCCTATGTCCTCGATGTACTGGTACTGCGCCTTCCAGTCGAGCGAGGAGTTCTCCGCGCTCGACACCAGCTTCATGGCGATCTCCTTCTTCGCGGGGTCGTCGAGGCCCGGTGCGGCCGCGGACGCCGCTGCGGCGAGCGGAGCGCCGACCACGCCGACGCAGGTCACCGCGCCCATCAGCGCGAGGACGGTACGGCGGGAGGGGTGGGCGGCCGGGCGCACTGTGTCAGGTTCCACGGGGGCTCCAAGTGGGAGTGGGGGGTGGGGAGTTGGTCCAGACCTGATTGTTAGGAACGTTTCCTACCAGTGCGCGGAGCGATCAGTAACCCACCAAGCGGAAAGTTCGTAGGTTCGAACAAAAGAGTTTCAACAACACTGGAGTTCGACTGACTGGCTCCAGTCGTGCCCGCTGGACACCCGGCCGGGTCGCGGAGCGCGGGCCTACGTGCGTGTGCGCGGGCGAGGCGGCGGCCTCCGGCCGCGCGGGGCAGGTGTCACCGGCGGCCGGATCGCGGCTGTTCCGTCCGCCGACGCGGACGGGGTCCCGGGCCGCCGCCGGTCTCGGCGGGGCCCGGTTTCCTCCTGCCCGTCGGATCGGGCAGCGACGTCAGAAGTGACGTGGCAGGCGGACGACCTGGACGAAGAAGTCGTCGATCTGGCGGACCGCGGCAATGAACTGGTCCAGGTCGACCGGCTTGGTGACATACGCGTTGGCGTGGAGCCGGTAGCTGCGCAGGATGTCCTCCTCCGCCGCGGAGGTGGTGAGGACGACGACGGGGATGTGGGACAGCTCCGGGTCGGACTTGATCTTCTCCAGGACCTGACGGCCGTCGTACTTGGGGAGGTTGAGGTCGAGCAGGATGAGATCGGGCTCCGGCGCGTCGGTGTGCTCGCCGCGCCGGTAGAGGAAGTCCAGTGCCTCCTCGCCGTCCCGCACCACGTGGAGCGTGTTGCCGATCTTGTTGTCCTCGAACGCCTCCCGGGTCATCAGCTCGTCGCCGGGGTCGTCCTCGACGAGGAGCACGTCGATGGGGCTGGCGCCTGGGGTGGTCATGTAAGAACCTTCTCCTCGGTGCCGATACCGGACGCCTCCGGGGTCTCGGCGAGGGACGGGAGGGTGAAGCAGAGGCGCGTGCCGTCCGTGTGAGCGGTGTCGATCCAGATCCTGCCACCGTGCTGTTCCACGATCTTCTTGCACAGCGCCAGGCCGATGCCGGTGCCGCCGTAGTCGTCCCGGCTGTGCAGCCGCTGGAAGATGACGAAGACCTTCTCCGTGAACTGCTCGGGAATGCCGATGCCGTTGTCCGTGACGGTCAGGAGCAGACTGTCGGTCTCGTCGGGGTCCGGGGCCGGGCCGCAGGTGATGGACACATGCGAAGTGCGGTCGGGGTGACGGAACTTGAGGGCGTTGCCGATCAGGTTCTGCCAGAGCATGGCCAGCAGGGTGGGGTCCCCGACGATCTCGGGCAGGTGCTCGGGGCGTTCGACACGGGCGCCGGACTCCTCGACGGCCGTCCCGAGGTTGACCAGCGCCTTGTCCAGCGCCTGGTCGAGACCCACGGACACCCGGGCGTCGTTGACGCGTCCGACCCGGGAGAAGGTCAGCAGGTCGTTGATGAGGACCTGCATACGGCGGGCCCCGTCGACGGCGAAGTCGACGTACTGCCGTCCCCGCTCGTCCAGGAGGTCGCCGTAGCGCTTCTCCAGCAGCTGGCAGAAGGAGGCGACCTTGCGCAGCGGCTCCTGCAGATCGTGGGAGGCGACGTAGGCGAACTGCTCGAGTTCGGCGTTGGACCGGCGCAGCTCCACGGCCTGGGCGTCCAGGTCGGCGGCCTGCCGGGTCAGTTCCTCCTCCTGCTCCTGCGAGGCGCGCAGATCGGCCACGACCCGCTTGCGCATGCCTTCGACGTCGCGGGCCACGGCGATCAGATCGGCCGGACCGTCACCGGTGATGACGTACGCGAAGTCGCCGCCCGCCACCCGCCTGGACGCAGTACGCAGCGCCTCCAGGGGACGCGTCACCAGGATCCGGACCAGGACGGCACAGGCGACGCCGGCGAGCAGGAACACGGCCACCATGCCGCCCAGGACCGAGTTGCGGACCGTGCGTTCGTGGGCGAGGTGGGAGCGGCCGTCCTGCACCGCCTTCGCCAGGTCCGCGTTCTGCGTGCTCCACAGGCTGCGCAGCCTGTCGAACTCCTTCTTGCCCTGATCGGCCTTCCGCTGGTCGAGCGGCTCGGGCGCGCCCGGGGTGACCGAGACCGCGAGGGGTTCGGCGTAGGTGCGGCGCCAGACGGACGCCTGGCTTTCGATCGCCTTGAGGTCTGCCAGCAGTTCGGGCCGGTCACCGATGTACGCGCGCAGCCGGTCGGCCGACGCGGCCTCGCTCCGCTTGCCCTGGGTGTACGGGTCGAGGAACTGCCGGTCGGCGGTGATCGCGTAGCCGCGGATGCCCGTCTCCTGGTTGACCAGCGCCGCCTGCAGCCGGTACGCCTCGGTCTGGGCGGGCTGGACGCGCAGCAGAAGCCGGTCGCTCACCTCTGCCGTCCGGCCCAGCAGGCTCGCGCCGACCACACTGCCGACCACCACGAGCAGCGTCATGGCCGCCAACACCAGATAGAACCAGCCCTGCACCGTCAGTCGACGCCCGATCGACGCCGTGCCCGACATGTGCCTCACCCTGTGCTCCGACACCACACTCCCGCTCGCTCAGTTCCAGTTCAGATGGATGACGGCCACATCGTCGGCCAGGCCGCCCCGGGCCTCGGCCAGGCTCTCGGCCTTCTCGATCAGCCGGTCCACGAAAGCCTCCGGCTCCAGACCGGACTGCTCTCGGGCGAGGGCCAGCAGCCCTTCCTCACCGAGGCGTTCCGGGCCCCGGCTCACATGCCCCTCGAACAGTCCGTCCGTGAAGAGCACCACCGACGTCCCCGTCGGCACCGGCAGCTCCGCCGTCGGCCACCACGCGCCGCCGGGAACCATGCCGAGGGCCGGACCGCCGGGCACCTCCACCCACTCCACGCCCGTCCCGGTGCGGTGGAACAGGCCGTGGTGGCCGGCTCTCACGATGCGGGCCTGTTGCTCTCCCGGGACGGCGGCCAGACTCACCAGGGTGGCGAAGACCTCGTCACCGGCCCGTTCGGCCATCAGCAGCTCCTCCAGCCGGGCCATCTGCTCCGCGCCGGTGATTCCGCTGAGGACCAGGGTGCGCCAGGCGATCCGCAGGGCGACGCCGAGGGCCGCCTCGTCGGGGCCGTGCCCGGAGACGTCGCCGATGAGCGCGTGCAGGGTGCCGTCGGCGCTCTGCACGATGTCGTAGAAGTCGCCGCCCAGCAGCGTGTGCGCGCGGCCGGGCCGGTAGCGGGCCACGACCTGTACACCCTCGGCACGGAGCAGGGGGCGGGGCAGCAGTCCCCGCTCCAGGCGCGCGTTCTCCTGCGCCTGGAGCGCGCCGGCCTGGAGGGCCACCGACGCCTGTTCGGTCTGTTTGCGCTGGATCGCGTAGCGCACCGCACGCCCGAACAGTTCGGGCTCCACCCTGCCCTTGACCAGGTAGTCCTGTGCTCCGGTCGCGACGGCCGCGAGGCCGGTCTGTTCCTCGGCGAGTCCGGTGAGGACCACGATGGCGACCCGCTCGGCCTGTGCCTGAACCTGGGCGACCGCCTCCAGGCCGTGGGCGTCCGGCAGGTGCAGGTCGAGCAGGACGCAGTCGGGTGTCTCGGTGGCGAGCACCTCGGCGGCCTCGGTCATGGACCGCACCCATCTGAGCCGCATCTTCACCGCACCGTCGGCGACCAGCTCCTCGACGAGCATCGCGTCGCCGGGGTCGTCCTCCACGAGGAGAACCGACGGCTCCCAGTGCGCCCAGGCCGCGTCGACGCCGATGCCGGTCTCCGGCACCGACTCGGCCGCCCCAGTCCCTGAGATCACTACGGTCCCGTCCTCCCCATCCCATACATGTCGTCTGCCGTCGGAGATTGCCGGGGGCAAGGTCCGGAGTTCGGGCAGATTGACGATCCGGTCTTCATCAGTGCGCAGCGCGGCGGACACAGTGTCCGCCCGTGGGCGTCGGCCCCGTGCCGGGCCGGCGGTCCTCACCGCATGGCCGGTGTTCCGACGGGGGCCGGGGAGGCGGGCGGGCACCCTTGGGTGCCTCGGGCCGGACGGGTGGCCGGTGACCCCCCGGCGATGCGTTCCTCCTGTACGGCGGACCGGTCCAGGAAGAGCCGCGTCAGCTGCCTGACGTCGTGTGCGGGGTACCCCGCTCGCGGAGGTGTCGTGCCTGTGTCCGCCGTCACCGACGTCGTCATCGTCCGCCCATCCCAAGATTCCGGTTGTCCTGAGCGCGATTACCCCCGTCCGGCGTGCCCATGCAGGGAGGACTCCTTAAAACCGTCGCCCACACCACGTTTCCTCCACATCTGGAACCTTCCTCCCTCCCTCGATTCCGATCGCCCTCAGGGGGAACCGGACAGGACATCGGAAAGGAGTCTTCGTGACCACGTACGTCATCACCGTCCCCGGCACGTTCCTGCGAGCGGTCCCCGACAGCGTCCGCTCGGACATCGGGCGCAGGCTGCGGCCTCAGGACCCCAGGAACACGGAACTCGGAGAGAACGAGGAGCTGAGCCTGCTGAGCGTGGAGGAGGGCGGCATGTTCGCCGCCCGCGTCGAGGTCGAGGCCGCCGACCGGTTGCTGGCCGAGGCCGAAGCGGTACGGCTGGTGTCCCGGGCTCTGCGGGACAGCGGCCTGGCCGAGGACGAGGCGCCGTTGGGCGCGGCGGTCGTGACCGGCATCGACAGCGAGTTCTGAAGCGGACGGCGCGCTCCGGACGCGGTCGGCGACGCGGCCCGTCCGGTTCGCGGCATGTACGGGGGATGGCGCCCCCGGGTCGGACGGGCGAGGATGTTCCTTCGCGAAGCGCCATCCGCCCGGCGCGGTGCACGGCCTTTCCGGTGTCCCGCGCGGCAGGGGCGGACGACGTCGGCCGCCGGTCCTGAAGGAGCCCCGGAATGGGTTCACACGCAGCGCCGCACCACCACAGGCGATTTCTGGTGACGACCGCGAGTCTCCTGCTCGTGGGAGGCGGCCTTCTGGGCCTCCCCCGGGCCGACGCGGCACCGCCGTCGACCGACGCCTGCCACACCACCGCGGCCCGTCTGCCGCGCGGTGACTGCGGACCGTTCTGGCAGGTCCTCGCCGAGGACTTCAACGGCGACCGGGTGCCCCTGGGCTCCTTCAGCGACTGTGCCCACGACGTCGACACGTCCGCCGCCCACTGCGGTGGCCTGAAAGGGAAGTACCGCGACAACTGGTGGGCGTATCCGACCGGTTGGCCGGACACCGCCGAGAGCCGGGGGCGGGACGTGGTGGGGGTCTACCACCCGGAGGACACCGTGAGCGTCGGCCCCGCGCCGAACGGCGACGGAAGGATGTCCATCCGGATGTGGCGGCCCGCCGACGGGGGCCCCGTGCATGCCGCCGCGCTGGTGCCGCGTGCGGTGATGCAGATGAAGTACGGCAAGTACAGCGCACGGATCAAGGTCACGAAGCTCGCCCCCGGATACAAGTCCGCGTGGCTGCACTACGGCGGGGGCTGCGAGATGGACCACCCCGAAGGAGAGTGGACCGGCACCCTCAGCGCCTTTCACCATCCGTGCGGTGGCGGCGAGCAGGGCTACTTCCCGGGAAGCGACGACTGGACACAGTGGCACACCGTCTCCACTGAGTGGACACCGGGCAACGTCCGGTTCTTCGTCGACGGCCGCGAGACCGGTCACGACACCCGTGACGTTCCGGACGAGCCCCTTTCATGGGTACTGCAGAACGAAAGCGCTCTGGAGGGTCCCGGGGCCGCGCCCGGCAGCAGCGCCCAGCTCGACGTCACCTGGGTCGCGGCGTACGCGTACGACTGGAAGTGACCTGCGACTCGTCCGGTCGAGGGGCTTCGGCCAGAGGGCTCCCCGCGGTTCCGCCGCCGGGAAACCTGACTTGCGACGGTCAGCGTCGGCGCAGTGACGGGTCCAGGAGCGCGGGCGGGGTGTCGTGCTTCTCGTGCGCGGCCAGGTCCGTGCCGGGGGCGACGATCTCGTCGATCGCGTCGAGCACGTCCGAGGTCAGGACGGTGTCCGCTGCGGCGAGTTGGGCGTGCAGGTGGTCCGTCGTGCGAGGGCCGATCAGGGCGCTGGTCACACCGGGGTGTGCGGTCACGAAACCGAGTGCGAGCTGGATGAGGGTGAGGCCGGCCTCTTCGGCGATCCCTGCCAGTCGCTCCACGGCGTCGAGCCTGGCCCGGTTGGCGGGGAGGGCGGTGTCGAACCGTGCGGGCATCATCGCCGAGCGGTGGGTGGCGATGTCGCGGCCCTCACGGATCGCGCCCGACAGCCAGCCCGAGGCCAGCGGACTCCACACCAGCACGCCCAGGCCGTACTCCTGGGTGACCGGCAGGACGTGGGTCTCGATGCCGCGCTGGAGGACGGAGTAGCTGGGCTGTTCGGTGACGTAGCGGCTCAGATGGTGCTCGCGCGCTGCCCACTGGGCCTGCACGATGCGGTGGGCGGGGAAGGTGGAGGAGCCGAAGTACCGGATCTTTCCGGCACGTTGGAGGTCGGTCAGGACCGAGAGGGTCTCCTCGTCATCGGTGTTCGGGTCCCAGCGGTGGATCTGGTAGAGGTCGACGTGGTCGACTCCGAGGCGGCGCAGGCTGGCTTCCAGCGCGGTCACCAGCCAGCGGCGCGAACTGCCCTGATGGTTGCGCTCGGTGCCGATGGGCATCCCCGCCTTCGTGGCGAGGACGAGGTCGTCGCGGCGGCCGGCGATGGCCTTGCCGACCATCTCCTCCGACTCGCCGTCGCCGTACATGTCGGCCGTGTCGACGACGTTGACGCCGGCCTCCAGAGCGGCGTCGACGATCGCGGTGGCCTCGGCCTGCGTGGTGCTGCCGATCCTGCCGAAGTTCATGGCGCCGAGCGCGAGGGAGCTGACCTGTACACCGGTGCGGCCCAGGGTGCGGTACTGCATGGGGGCGTTCCTCCATAACGGGTGACGTCGTGCGGCATGCGCGACAGGCGTCGCACGGCACTGCACGGCATGGCTTGGTCGCCGAGGCCCCGCTCTGCCATCATGAGCAAACGGAACCTCGTTCCGGAAACAATACGGAACACCGTTCCGTTTTGGCAAGGTCGACGGCGGAGGAAGCGGCACGGTGAACGACAGCGACGACGGCACGGGGCGCGCGACTCCACGGCGCAAGGACGCCCGCCGCAACAAGGAGACCCTGCTCGACGCGGCCGCCGCCGTGTTCGTCACCAAGGGCGTGGAAGCGCCCGTGCGTGACATCGCCGCCGAGGCCGGTGTCGGACTCGGCACGATCTACCGCCACTTCCCGACCCGGGCGGACCTGATCATCGCCGTGTACCGCCACCAGGTCGACGCGTGCGCCGAGGCCGGGCCCGCCCTGCTGGAGAACAGCGCGACGGCGCACGCGGCACTGGAGCAGTGGATCAACCTCTTCGTCGACTTCCTGGTCACGAAGCACGGGCTGGCCGGAGTGCTCCAGTCGGACAACTCCGGCTTCGACACACTGCACGCGTACTTCCTCGACCGTCTCGTCCCCGTGTGCACGCGGCTCCTCGACGCCGCGGCCCGCGCCGGTGAGATCCACACGGGCATCGAGGCCATCGAGTTGATGCGCGGAGTCGGCAATCTCTGCATCGGGGCGGACAGCGACCCCGCATACGACCCGCGCCGACTGGTGAGGCTCCTCATCGCGGGCCTGCGGGTGCCGCAGTGACGCGCGGCGGGAGCGGGAGCCACTCCCCCGACGGCCGGTAGCTGCCCTACGCGGCGGGCGGGCTGCGGCGCCTCAGAGCAGTCGTACGGGCCGCCTGCCACACCGGGCCTTCGGTGACCGGGCCCTCGGCGCACCCGGGTTCAGGCGCCCGGTGCGGGCTCCGGCAGTACGGCCCGTCCGGCCGCCCGGTGTTCGGCCGCCGCGGTGGGGTCCGTCCCGTCGAGGACCGCCGCGATGCCCTCGTGGGCCAGGGCCTCGGCGTGCCGGTGGCCGAGCTTCGGGGCCAGCTCCAGGGCCTGGCGGTGCAGGCGCAGGGCACGCTCCGGCAGGCCCGCCAGACGGCAGGTCTCGCCGTAGGCGTGGAGGAAGTGGATCTTCCAGTGGTCCTCGAACAGTTCGTCAAGCAGGGCGAACGCCTGCTCGTGGGCGGCCAGGGCCTCCTCGTGACGGCCCATCCGGCGCAGGGCGACGCCGAGGCAGTTCAGACACCATGCCTCGTTGTGCTTGTGGCCGTCCTCGCGGGCCGACGCGAGCGCTCGGCGCAGGTGTGCGGCGGCCGCGTCGGGCTCCTCGTGGGCGAGGGCCACGCCCAGGGTGATCAGGGCCGGGAGCGCGGGCGGCCACGCTCCGTCGGCGTGCGGGACCTCCAGCGCCGTTCGGGCCAGCTGCGCCGCCTCCTCGCGGTGTCCCAGCTGGAGCAGTGCCCAGGCCTCGTACGCGGTCGCGTGGGCGGTGCCCATGGGGCAGTCGGCGTCCGCGTACAGCTTCCCCGCCAGCCGGAACAGTGTCAGCGGCTCCTCGACGTAGCCCTCGTCCCATCTCAAGTAGCCGCGCCGCATGGCCAGTTCGGCCTCCGCTCGCAGGTCCGTCGCCCGGGACACCAGGGGTGCCGCGGTCTCGTAGGCCGCGCGCGCCTCCGCCATGCGGCCGGCGTTGTAGCGGGCGTATCCCAAGTCGCTGTACGCCTCGGCCAGTTGCAGGGGATCACCCAGGCGTTGTGCAGCGGTGAGCGACCGTTCGAAGAGTCCGTTGAGCATCGTGGTGCCGCAGCGCCGGGCGAAGTAGGTCCGCATGAAGCGCGGCAGTTCGCACATGTGCCGGTCGGCCCCGGCGCTCTCCGCCGCTTCGAAGGCGGCCAGCAGGTTCAGGTACTCGGTGCCGAACCAGACGAGGGCGGTGATCTTGTCGGCGAAGCAGGGCAGTTCGGCCGCGGGGCGGGTCACGGAGGCCTCGCGGCTCAGCGACGGGAAGGGCATCGCGGCATCCGCGGCGGCGGCCGCGTGCACGTAGTAGTCGAGGACCCGGGTGAGGGCACGGTCCCGTTCGGCCTGGGAGTCGTGCTCCGTGGTGGCGCGGCGGGCGTGCTGGTGGACCAGGTCGTGGAGCCGGTAGCGGCCTGCCGCCGGCTGCTGGACGAGGTGCGCGTCCAGCAGGTCCTCCAGCATCGCGCGGGCGGTGCGCAGGGGTACGTCCGCCAGCGCGGCCGCCACGTGCTCGTCGAACGACGAGCCCGGCAGCAGCCCGAGCAGGCGGAACAGCCGGGCCGTGGCGCGGTCCAACTGACGTACGGACATGGCGAACGCGGTGTCGAACTCGCTCGGTCCCTCCGCCATCCGCTCGACGAGGATACCCACGGTCCAGCCCGGCCGGTGCCGCAGCCGGGCCGCGGCCAGCCGCAGGGCCAGCGGCAGGTGGCCGCACAGCCGCAGTACCTCGGCCGTGGACTCGGGGTCCCGGGCCAGGCGCCCTTGGGTGCCGTCGGTCTCGCCGCTGGCGCGGGCCAGCAGTTCGGCACTCTCCTGCTCGGTCAGGACGTCCAGCGACACCGGCGGGACCTCGTCCAGGCCGAGCAGCCGATTGCGGCTGGTGATCAGGGCGACAGAGGAACCGGCGCCGGGCAGCAGCGGGCGGACCTGGTCGGCGTCGGCGGCGTTGTCGAGGACCAGGACGGCTCGCCGGTGGGCGAGTTCGGACCGCCAGCAGGCGGACAGTTCCTCGACGCCGCCTTCCTGCGGGACCTTCTCGGAGGGCACGTCGAGGGCCGCGAGCAGGGTCCGCAGGGCGCGGTCGGCGTCGAGCGGTTGCCGGCCCTCGGTGAAGCCGTGCAGGTCCAGGTAGAGCTGGGCGTCGGGGTGGTCGGCGGCGAGCCGGTGTGCCGCGTGCACGGCGAGGCAGGTCTTGCCGACGCCCGCCATGCCGTCGAGGGCGATCACCCGGCTGCCGGTGATCCCGTCGAGCACGGCCGCGAGCTCGGCCTCGCGGCCGGTGAAGTCGGGCACGTCGCGCGGAAGGTCGTTGCGGGGCGGGCGCGGTGCTCCGGCGGGCGGCGAGGGCGGCTGGACCTGGCGGCTGGTTTTCGGCGGCGCCGGAAGGGGGTTGGCCGCCCGCTCCCACAGGGGGCGCAGGGGGCGGGGGTCGCGCTGGACGAGGCGGCACAGGGCGATGACGGCGGGCCAGGGAGCGACCGTACGGCCGCTGAGGTAGCGGGACAGCGACGACGAGCTGAGTCCGGCGTCCCGTGCGAGGGCCCGTACGCCCCGCTTGGACAGCTCCTGGAGGAGGCGGAGCCGGGCAGCCAGCTCCTCCTGTGGGTCGCCGCCCGCCGTGCTGTCGTACTCGGCCACTGTTCCCCGTCCCCCTGTCCCGGCCCGGCGGAATTCGTCCGGGGCGGATCGTGCCTGTTCAAAGCCGTTTCGGCTGTCCCACGGTGTCCCACGGCTGTCGTCCTGACAAGCCTTCCGGGCTGAGATGGCATCACGCCCCGCCGGAACAGCCCGAACGGGGCACAGCCCGACAGAGGAGAGATTCCTGATGCAGTCCCGTATGCAGAACCCCGCCGTCGTCCTGTCCGACGCGATGCAGCCCATCCAGCAGCTCTTCAAGGCCGTGCACTCCGGTGGGGTGGACGCCCAGACACTGGAGCTGGTGCATCTGCGGGTCAGCCAGATCAACGGGTGCAGCGCCTGTGTCGACGGCGGCGCCAAGACGGCCCGCAAGGCCGGTGTCAGCGACGAGCGGCTGGCCACGGCCGCCGTGTGGCGGGAGGCCCCCTACTTCACCGACGAGGAGCGGGCGGCGCTCGCGCTGGCCGAGGCCGCAACACGGCTGGCGGACCGTCCCGACGCGGTGAGCGACGAGGTCTGGGACACGGCCGCGACCTACTTCGACGAGAAGCAGCTGGCCGCGATCGTCCTGATGATCGGACTGACCAACCTGTTCAACCGGCTCAACGCCACGACCCGTCAGATCGCCGGTGCGTGGGGGTGAACGGCACCGACCCGGGCCGCGCACCCGTCACCGCGGCCCGGGATCATGCCCCATCGGCAGGACCCTGCCGCACCCCGACAGGCGCATGACGACGTAGCCGTCCATCCAATGAGCAGGAGGAACCGACATGAAGGACACCAAGGCGAGCACCGGACGTACGACCGCGGCCGTCGAGAGGGCCGGGACGTTCACGGACGAGGAGCGCGCCGCGATGAAGGAGCGCGCCCGGGAGGTCAAGGCGTCCGCGCGCCGCGGCTCGCGCGCCGACAAGGCGGCGCAGGACGAGGCAGCCGTGGTCGCGAAGATCGCCGAGATGGAGGATGCGGACCGGGTCATGGCCGAACGGATCCACTCGGTCGTGAGGGCGAGCGCCCCGGATCTGGCGCCGAAGCTCTGGTACGGAATGCCCGCGTACGCCAAGGATGGCAAGGTCGTCTGTTTCTTCCAGAGCGCGCAGAAGTTCGGCGCGCGGTACGCGACCTTGGGTTTCAACGACAAGGCCGAGCTCGATGAGGGCACCATGTGGCCGACCGCCTTCGCGCTCACGCGGCTGACCGCCGCCGACGAGGCGCGGATCGGTGAGCTCGTGAAGCGGGCGGCGGGCTGAGGCGCTGGGCTGGAAGCAGGAGGAGGTGTCAGCGGGTGGAGCCGACGAACGGCCGGCGTCCTGCGGGGCTGTTCGTCGGCCTGAGCACATTGGACGTCATCCAGCTCGTGGACCGGGTGCCGGGGTCCAACGAGAAACTGACGGCTCGTGAGCAGACCGTGGCGGCGGGCGGTCCGGCGGCGAACGCGGCCGTGACGTTCAGCCACCTGGGAGGCGCGGCCAGGCTGCTCACCGGGATCGGCTCCCACCCCCTGGGACTCGCGGTCGCGGCGGACCTGGCCCGGCAGGGCGTGGACGTGTCGGATCTCGCCGTCGATTCGGTCGAGCCTCCCGCGGTGTCGTCCATCCTGGTGACCGCGTCGAGCGGGGACCGTGCCGTCGCGTCGACCAACGCGACCGGGCACCGCCTCACACCACCCGCCGGTCTCGACGCGCTGGTGGCCGCCTGCGACATCGTCGAGTTCGACGGCCACCACATGGAACTGGCCTTGGCGACCGCCCGCGCCGCGCGGTCCGCGGGACGACGGACCGTCCTGGACGGCGGCAGCTGGAAGGCCGGTACGGAGAACCTGCTGCCGTCGGTCGAACTGGCCGTCTGCTCCGCCGACTTCCGGCCTCCCGGGACGAGTACACCGGCGGACACCCTGCGGTTTCTGCAGGAGCACGGAGTCGTCTGGTCGGCGGTCAGCCGGGGAGGCCGCTCCATCGTGTGGGCGGGACCCGACGGCGGAGGCACGGTCGACGTTCCCGCCGTCCGCGTGGCGGACACCCTGGCCGCGGGTGATGTGCTGCACGGGGCTCTCGCGCATCACCTCGCGGACCGGGGCCCGTTGACCTCGCCGCGCTTCGTCGAGGCCCTTGGGGACGCGGCAGCGGTGGCCTCGCGGGCGTGTGCCTCGTTCGGGACCCGGGCCTGGATGCGGGAGGGGCGACACAACGATCCGCAGCAGCCTCTGCACTGACACGTTGCAGCCTCCGCACTGACACATCCGATCTATCCCATCCCATTGACGGCCATGCCTCACTTGCCTAGGTTGCAACCCGGGATAGCTCCGATGATTCGATGAGCCCGCCTGGAGGCAACGTGCCCACCCCCTCCGCCCCCGATCCGTCCAGACGTACCGTTCTCGCCACCGGGACCGTCCTCGGCGGCACGCTCATGGCCCCGGGGACGGCCGCACAGGCGGCGGCGACCGATAGCACCGCAGTCGCCACCCAGGTCTCGGACCCCTGGCACACCGTCCTCGACGACGCCGATCTCGTCTGGCAGCGCATGCCGACGGCCTGGTACGAGGGCCCGTTCCTCGGCAACGGCTTCCTCGGTTCCGGGATCTACGCCGAGCCCGGCGCCACCACGACGGCCGTGCGCTTCAACATCCAGCACTCCGAAGTGCAGGACCACCGCCCCGAGTTCGGCTCCCTCTTCGGTCTGGCCCGGCTGCCGATCGGGCACTTCACGCTGGAACCTGTGGGTGCGATCACCGGCCTCGACTGGCGACTGTCACTGCGGGACGCCGAGTTGACCGGGACACTCACCACCGAGAAGGGCATCCTGGACCTGCGCGCCCTCGTCCACAACGACCGCTCGGTGCTCGCCGTGGAGGTGAGCGCGAGCGCGGGCGAACGCGACTTCCGCTGGGTGTTCCATCCGGCGGACGCGATCAGCCCGCGGGCCGCCTTCAAACCGCTGCCGGACGGCTACCGGGGCAACCCGCCCGCCCGGGTCGCCGACCACGACGGGATCACCGCGGCCGTGCAGCCCCTGCTGGCGGGCGGAGAGCACGTCACCGCGTGGCAGGACCGGACCAGGGGCCGGACCCGGACGCTGTACGTCCACGTGGCGCACTCGTACCCGAAGTCCACGGCCGTCGGCCGCGCCTGCGCGGGGGGGGGGGGGGGGGGGGGGGGGGGGGGGGGGGGGGGGGGGGGGGGGGAGGGGGGGGGGGGGGGGGGGGAGGAGAGGGGGGGGGGGGGGGAGGGGAA
>NZ_JBVIHJ010000008.1:35676-102959 GCF_055570355.1 Streptomyces sp. NPDC031225
GACCTTCCACCCCCACCTCCCCCCCCCCCCCCCCACCCCCACCTCCCCCCCCCCCCCCTCCCCCGCCCCCCCCCCCCCCCCCCGACTCCCGTACTCCGCCCTCTCGGTGGACCATCGCGCCTGGTGGCAGGCCTACTACCGGAAGAGTTTCCTGTCCGTCCCCGACGCCCGTATCCAGCGCTTCTACTGGATCCAGCTGTACAAGGCGGCCTCCGCGGCCCGCCGTGACGCCCCCGTGATGGCGACGAGCGGCCCCTGGCTGGAGCCCACGCCCTGGCCCAACACCTGGTGGAACCTCAACGCCCAGCTGGAATACTGGCTGATCCACGGCTCCAACCATCTCGAACTGGACGCCGTCACCCGGTCGTTGAGCGAGTTCCGGGACAACCTCGCCCAGGAGACGCCGGCCCCGTACCGCAGCGACTCGCTCGGTATCCCCCGCACCACCGATCCCCACCTGGTCAACGGCGCGGCGAGCACCCTCATGGGCTACGGCGTCGGCATCCCCGGCCAGGACCCACCCACCCCCGAGGTCGGGAACCTGACCTGGGCGTTGCACAACGTCTGGCTCAGCTACCGCCACACCATGGACAGGTCGATCCTCCGGGACGTCCTGTTCCCGCTCCTGCGCAAGGCGATCGCCTACTACCTGCACTTCCTCGAACCCGGCCCGGACGGCAAGCTGCATCTGCCCGCCACCTTCTCCCCGGAGTACGGCGGCGACTCACGCGACTGCTCCTACGATCTGATGCTTCTGACCTGGGGCTGCCGCACTCTCCTCGACTCCGCGGAAGTCCTCGGCATCGACGACCCGCTGGCGCCCCGCTGGCGTGAGGTGCTGGCGAAACGGGCGCCGTATCCGACGGACGCGAACGGCTTCATGATCGGCGCGGACATCCCCTTCGCCAAGTCGCACCGCCACTACTCGCATCTGCTCGCGATCTACCCGCTGTACGAGGTGACCGGCCGCACTGCTGACGAACGCGCCCTGATCGAGCGGTCGTTGGCGCACTGGGTGGGCTTCGAGGGCGCCCTTCAGGGCTACACCTTCACCGGCGCCGCCTCGATGTCGGCCCTGCTCGGCAAGGGCGAGGACGCGCTCGGGTATCTCGGCGAGCTCATGACCCGCTTCATCCGGCCCAACACCATGTACCAGGAGTCGGGGCCGGTCATCGAGACGCCCCTGTCGGCGGCCCAGTCGCTGCACGACATGGTGTGCCAGTCGTGGGGCGGTGTCATCAGGGTGTTCCCCGCGCTGCCCGCCGCCTGGCAGGACGTGAGCGTGCACGGCTTCCGTACGCAGGGCGCCTTCCTGCTCAGCGCGGTCCGCCGGGGCGGCGCCACCCGCTGGGTACGGCTGGTCAGCGAGGCGGGGGCGCCCTGCGTCGTACGGCACGGGATGGCGGGCCCCGTCGACGTACGGGACGAGCGGGGCCGCCGCCTGCGTCACACGGACGCCGGCGGCGGAACCCTCCACATCGCCCTGCGCGAGGGCCGGTCGGCACTGATCACCGCCGAGGGCGACCGCCCCGACCTGACCGTCGCGCCCGTACGTCCCGTCGAGGACGCCCCGCGCTGGGGGCTGCCCGTCTCCTGAACACGGTCGGGCCCGCCACTACCGGCGGCCGCGCGCGGACCAGCCGCTGCCGATGCCGGCCAGGTGAAGGGCGAGGACCATGAGGCCCAGCAGCATGATGTTCGTCGAGCTGAAGGTGTCGTTGGTCGAGATGTCCGCAGCGTTGATGAGGAAGGAGATGAAGAACAGGACCGCGGAAATGATGGCCAGCATGGTGCCCACCCCTTCGAATGATTTCGGATGACTCGGACGAGTCCTGGACGGGTTCGAACCGCTTGGTCGTTCACGCTGCGCACGACCCGAATGCCCGCAACTCGTGAAGACATGCAGGGCGACCGGTCAACACCGCGTGGAACACGGACCATTGGCACCGGGAAACAAGTCGTTCGACCAGTCGGACATCGTTCGAAACCTCTTGACGTGCCAGTAGAACGCGATTGACACTCTCGCAACACAACGTCACACAGCCGAAACGGCAGGGTGCCCACAGCCGAGGCCCCGCCATGCCTCAGCAGGGAAAACCCATATGACGTACTTCGCACGTCCGCGCACCCGCGCGAGACGCCGGGCGGGCCGCCTCGCCGGTCTGACCGCCGCGTCACTGCTCCTGGGTCTCGCCGCCCCCACGATCCCCGCCCTGGCGGCGGACACCGTGGACACAGCCGATGGACTGGCCCTCTGGTACAAGTTCGACGGCGCGTCCGGCAGCACCGTCACCGACGCCTCCGGCAACGGCCGCGACGGCACGGTGAACGGGACCGCCGACTGGTCGGACCCCGGACAGGGGCTCGCCTTCAACGGCTCCGACACCTACGTCAAGGTGCCGGACGACGTCATGAAGGGCATGAACTCGATCACCGTCTCCACGGACGTGCTGATCGACTCCGCGCAGAGCACGCCGTACTTCGTCTACGGCTTCGGCAACTCCAGCGGGGGCAACGGCAACGGGTACCTGTTCACCACCGGCAACTCCCTGCGCACCTCGATCGCGACCGGCAACTGGACGACCGAGCAGAACACCAAGCCCTCCGACGGGCACAACCTCACCCGCGCGGTGTGGAAGCAGCTGACCTACACGCAGACCGGCAGCACGGGTGTGCTGTACGAGGACGGTGTCGAGGTCGGCCGCAACACGGCGGTCACGATCACGCCCGGTGCCATCGGCTCCGGCTCCACCACCGCCAACTACATAGGCAAGTCCGTCTACTCCGGTGACAGGCTCCTCAAGGGCCGCATCCGTGACTTCCGCGTCTACGACCGCGCCCTGAACACCTCGGAGGTCGAGCAGCTCTCCCTCCCCGTCGCCACCCAGGGCGTCACCGCCGACAAGGCCGCCCTGAGCCTCGGCGACACCGGCGCGGTCACGGCCGACCTGGACCTGCCGAAGACCGGGACCGCCGGCGGCTCGACCATCAGCTGGGCCAGCGACAACCCGCAGGTGGTGACCGACGCCGGGAAGGTGACGCGGCCGGCCGCCGACGAGCCGAACGGACACGCCACCCTCACGGCGACCCTCAAGAAGGGCACCGTCACCGACACCAAGAGCTTCGACGTCACGGTCCTGCCCGACTTCGACGACACGACGGCCACCGAGCGGGCCGCGCAGGCCCTCGCCGTCCGCAACCTCGACGACGTCCGCGGCAACCTCACCCTGCCCGCCCGGGGCGACTACGGCACGGACGTCACCTGGTCCTCCGCGACCCCGGACGTCGTCTCCGCCGACGGCGTCGTCCACCGCCCCGCGCACGGCGACGGCGCCACCACCGTGGACCTGACCGCCACCGTCACCAAGGGCGAGGCGAAGGCGACCCGCACCTTCACCGCGAAGGTCCCCGAACTCCCCGCGAAACAAGCCCTCAAGGGCTACATGTTCAGCTACTTCACCGGCGAGGGCACCTCGGACGGCGAGCAGCTCTACTCGGCGCTCAGCAAGGGCGACGACCCCATGAAGTGGCGGGAGCTGAACGACGGCAAGCCCGTCCTGACCTCCACGCTGGGCGAGAAGGGCCTGCGCGACCCGTTCATCATCCGCTCCCCCGAGGGCGACAAGTTCTACCAGATCGCCACCGACCTGAGGATCTACGGCAACGGCGACTGGGACGCCTCGCAGCGCACCGGCAGCAAGTCCATCATGGTCTGGGAGTCCACCGACCTCGTCCACTGGACGAACCAGCGGCTGGTGAAGATCTCCCCCGACAGCGCGGGCAACACCTGGGCGCCTGAGGCGTTCTACGACGCGAAGCTCGGCGAGTACGTGGTCTTCTGGGCGTCGAAGCTGTACGACAACGAGGCGCACTCCGGCGACACGTACAACCGCATGATGTACGCGACCACCCGCGACTTCTACACGTTCAGCGAGCCCAAGGTGTGGGTCGACCGCGGCTACTCGGTCATCGACTCCACGATGATCCAGAACAACGGCACCTACTACCGTCTCTCGAAGGACGAGCGGAACAACACCTCCTCCACGCCCAACAGCAAGTTCATCTTCGAGGAGAAGAGCGACTCGATCCTCAACCTGAACTGGACCGCGGTCGCGGAGGGAATCGGCAAGGGCGCGATGAACGCCGCCGAGGGACCGCTGGTGTTCAAGTCGAACACCGAGGAGAAGTGGTACGCGTTCCTCGACGAGTTCGGCGGCCGCGGCTACATCCCGTTCGAGACGACCGACCTCGACTCCGGCACCTGGACCCCGGTCGCCGACTACGACCTGCCGGCCAAGCCGCGCCACGGCACCGTCCTGCCGGTCACCCAGGCCGAGTACGACCGTCTGCTGCGCGCCTACCAGCCGGACCAACTCGTCGAGAACGTCGAGAACGTGCAGGTGAAGACCCGGATCGGTGAGGCACCCGTGCTGCCGGCCACCGTCGTCGCCACCTACGCGGACGGCGTCAAGCGCCCCGTCGCCGTCACCTGGGACGAGGTCCCGGCGTCGAAGTACGCGCAGGCCGGCACCTTCACGGTCACCGGAAGCCTGCCCGACGGCGCCGCGCTCCCGGTCCAGGCCGAGGTCACCGTGTCACAGGAGGGCGCCGACGTACCGGCCGACCTGCTGCTGCACTACGGCTTCGACGAGAGCGGTGGCAACATCGCCCGTGACTCCAGCGGACACGGCTACCACGGCACTTACGTCGGCACGCCCGCCTTCGGCACCGGTGTCGAGGACGGCTCGTTCAAGATGTCCGGCGACTCGAACTCGCCGTATGTGAAGATCCCGAACGGTGTGCTGAAGAACGCCGACAGCGTGACCGTGTCGACGTACGCCAAGTGGAAGGGCGGCAGCAGCTTCCAGTGGCTGTTCGGACTCGGTCCGGACAGCAACAAGTACCTGTTCGCCACGCCCTCCAACGGCGGCAACAGCCTCTACTCGGCCATCAGCAAGGCGAGTTGGTCGGCGGAGTCGAAGCTGACAGCCGGTTCACAGCTCACGCCCGGCGAATGGCGGCACGTCACCGTCACCCTCGACGGGGCGACCGGGTCGATGGTCCTCTACGTCGACGGCGTCGAGGCGGCCCGCACGACCACCACCATCAAGCCGTCCGAGCTGTACGACGCGAACAAGGACTACAGCGGCTACATCGGCAGGTCCCTGTACGCGGGCGACCCGTTCTTCGGCGGCGAGGTCGACGACTTCCGCATCTACGACCGGTCCCTGACGGCCGCGGAGGTGATGGAGCTCAGCGGCAACACCGCGGGCATCGCCAAGGCGACGCACCCGGCGCTGAAGGTGGACGCCATCGTCGACAACGCCGACAGCAAGGTCACTCTGCCGCTGAAGGAAGGCACCGATCTCACCGCGCTGGCACCGGAGTTCACCCTGGCCCACGGCGCGGCGATCAGCCCCGCCTCCGGCAGCGTGCAGGACTTCAGCAAGCCGGTGACGTACGAGGTGACCGGGTCCGACGGCAAGAAGCGGACCTGGACGGTGTCGGCGCTCGTCATGAGGAGCCCGGTCCTGCCGGGTCTCAACGCCGACCCGAACATCGTCCGCTTCGGCGACACCTTCTACATCTACCCGACCACCGACGGCTTCGAGGGCTGGAGCGGTACGCAGTTCAAGGCGTACTCCTCCACCGACCTGGTCCACTGGAAGGACCACGGCGTCATCCTCGACCTCGGTCCCGACATCTCGTGGGCGGACAGCAGGGCCTGGGCGCCGACGATCGCCGAGAAGAACGGGAAGTACTACTTCTACTTCTGTGCCGACGCCAACATCGGTGTCGCGGTGTCCGACTCGCCGACCGGGCCGTTCAAGGACGCGCTGGGCCAACCACTGCTCAAGGCGGGCCAGTTCAGCGGTCAGATGATCGACCCGGCCGTGTTCACGGACGACGACGGGCAGTCGTACCTCTACTGGGGCAACGGCCATGCCTACGTGGCCCCGCTGAACGCCGACATGACCTCGCTCGACCTCACGAAGATGAAGGACATCACGCCCAGCGGCTACAACGAGGGCACCTTCGTCATCAAGCGGAACAGCACCTACTACCTCATGTGGTCGGAGAACGACACCCGCGACGAGAACTACCGGGTGGCCTACGCCACCGGCTCCTCCCCCACGGGTCCCTGGACCAAGCAGGGCGTGATCCTGGAGAAGGACCTCTCCCTCGGCATCAAGGGCCCCGGCCACCACTCGGTCGTCCATGTGCCGGGCACCGACGACTGGTACATCGCCTATCACCGGTTCGCCATGCCCGGCGGTGACGGCATGCACCGCGAGACGACCATCGACAAGATGGAGTTCGGCGCGGACGGCCTGATCAAGAAGGTCGTACCCACCCTGACCGGCGTCGACCCGGTGACCATCGTGCACGCCGGTGCCGACGGCACCGGCAAGGAAGGCGACGCGATCGCGCTGAACGGCACGATCTCCGGTGCGGGCAGCCCGAAGTGGACCGTCGCAGCGGGAGCGCCCTGCACCGTCGCCGCCCCCGGGGCTGCGGCCACGACGGTCACCTGCACGGACAACGGCACCTACACGCTCACCCTGACCGGCGGGCGTAGCAGTGACACGGTGACGGTCAAGGTGGCCAACGCGGCGCCGGCGATCGTCTCGGCCACGGGTCCGCAGTCCCCGGTGGCGGTCGGAAAGGGCACGGTCGTCACGGCCGCGTTCACCGACCCGGGCAGGAGTGACACCCACACCTGCAAGGTCGACTGGAAGGACGGGAGCGCGCCGCAGTCCGGCAAGGTCACCGCCTCCGGCTGCCGGGCCGAGCACACGTACACCAAGGCCGGGATCCGCCGTCCGGTGATCACCGTCACCGACGACGACGGCGCCTCGGACAGCAGGACGCTGCCCGAGCTGATCGTCTACGACCGCACGGCCGGGCCCGCGCTCGGTGCCGGCCTCTTCGGTTCTCCGGCCGGCGCCTACCCCGCCAAGCCGGGCCTGACGGGCAAGGCATCCTTCACCTTCGGCGCGGCCTACACGCCAGGAGCCGTCGCGCCCGTCGGCAAGGTCTCCTTCGACTTCGGCCCGGCCTGGCTGAAGTTCCGTTCCACCGGCTCCGACTGGCTCGTGGTGACCGGCTCCCAGGCCGTCTACCAGGGATCCGGCACGCTGGGCGGCAAGGCCGGGTACGCCTTCCGCGTCACCGCCACCGATGCCCCGGACACCTTCCGCATCAGGATCTGGAAGAAGTCCGGAGGTGAGGTCGTCTACGACAACCTCGCCGGTTCGAAGGTCAGCGGGATCGTCACCGTCGGCGCCAAGCGACGGTAGGCCCGGGAACCGCGCACGGACAGAGCCCCGCCGACAGACACCCTGTCGGCGGGGCTCCGCGTTGTCGCCTGTTCATGGACGTGGTCAATTAACCTCTGCGCAACCTCTTTCGCCCGGATGAACCTCATGGCATGCTCACCGGCCAACGCACTTCTGAACGTCGTTCACATCCATGAAAGGCACATGGGAAGGGCGAACGGACATGAGCAAGGCGCACACGGGCCCCCTGGGTCATCGGAATGGCATGGGCATGACCAGGCGGACCCTGCTGGGCAGTGCTGTCGCCGCGGCAGCCGCCGCCGTCACCTCACCGGCCGCCCACGCGGCCGAATTCCCCTCACTGTGGCGGGAGTTCAACCGCACCCCCTTCACCCACCCGCAGATCCCGTACGTCGGCAGGGCCGGCTGCCGCGGCGGGGCGGCGCACTTCCCCCGCCGCCCCGTCGTCGCCGACGTTCGCCGTTTCGGTGCCGTGGCGGACGGCTCCACCGACTCCGCCCCGGCGATCAACCGTGCCATCGCCGCTGTCGGAAAGGCCGGCGGTGGCACGGTCACCATCCCGCCGGGCACGTTCCGCATCGACGACGTCATCCGCCTGGACCGCTCGAACGTGGTCCTGAAGGGCGCCGGCAGCGGCCGTACGACCCTGTACGCGACGAAGAGCCTCACCGAACTGATCGGGGTGTACGGCTCCCGCTACGGCGGCGACAAGTCGTCCTGGTCCTGGGCCGGGGGTCTCATCTGGCTGGCACCCAGGGCCCGTTGGGAATCCCTCGTCGCCGCGATCCGGGCCCGGGCGTGGCCCTTCGAGGGCTGGACGGGCAACCGGCGCGACGAATGGCGGACGCTCACCGCGGTCGCCCCGGCACGGCAGGGCTCCTGGACGGTGACGGTCGCTGACGCGTCGTCGCTGCGACCGGGCACCCTGGTCCTCCTGCGGCTCTCCGACGACGCGGACCACACCCTCCTCGAGCACATGTGCGGCGGCGGCCCCGGACCCGAGGCCTACTACTGGGACGACAAGACGAAGCTGACCTCGTACGTCCCCTACGAGTGGCCCGTCCGCATCACCCGCGTCCACGGCCGCAAGGTCACCCTCGAACGCCCGCTCCCGCTCGACATACGCCCGGAGTGGACGCCGCAACTCACCACACATGTGCCTGAGTTGACCTGCTCCGGGGTCGAGGGGCTGACCCTGGAGGCGGTGCAGACCCCCCAGCAGCCGCATCTGCTGGACAAGGGGCACAACGGCGTCGTGCTCCAGTGCGCGTACGACTGCTGGGTGGACGATGTGACGGTCCGTCATGTCGACAACGGATTCGGTCTGGTGGCCGCTTCCGCGTGCACCCTGCGCAGGACGCGCGTGGCGGGCCGCGGCTCCCATCACCCCTACTTCTGCCGCGAGGGCTCGCACGACAACCTCATCGAGGACTTCACGATCGAGCAGCGCACCACGCCCGCGCCCGCGGGTACCCAGCTGCACGGGATCAACGTCGAGGGCCTGTCGTCGTACAACGTCTGGTCGCGCGGTGACATGCGGATGGGCACCTTCGACAGCCATCGCGGCCTGCCCTTCGCCAACGTCCGCACCGACATCACCCTGAACAACGACGGCCGTCACGGCGGTGACGCGAGCGCGGGTCCCCTGTTCGGCGCCCGGTTCACGCACTGGAACGTCCGGGTCACCAACGGCCGCGCGGGGCTGGTGAGGATCGACGGCCTGGCGCCGTACTCAGCCACCGTCGGCATCGACGAGGTCAGGGAGTTCGACCAGGTCGACGTACCCGACTTCACAGGCGATCTGCACACGCGCCTGGAGCTGTACGGCAGTCCGGGCGCTGTGCGGCCACGGAACCTGTACGAGGCCCAGCGCCGGCTGAGCGGAGCGGTCCGATGAGCGCTCGATCCCGCCTGTGCGTCCTTTTGACGGCCCTGGCCGCCTTCACCACAGGCCTCGCCGCCCCCGTGTCCGCGCAGACCGCGACCCCGCACACCGTGGTCCTGGACGGCACGCGTCTGCAGCGGACGAAAGTCCGGCTCGACCACGGCGACCCGCAACTCCGGCTCTCGGTCAGGGCGTTGACGTCCCGCGCCGACAAGTGGCTGAACCAGGGCCCCTGGACCGTCGTCGACAAGCCGAGGCCCGCCCCCGGCGGCGACGTCCACGACTACCTCAGCCAGGCCCCCTACTGGTGGCCCTCCCAGCCCCCGACCGCCGACAACCCCTGGGGCTGCCCGTACGTGCAGCGCGACGGCGAACGCAACCCCGAGGTCGACTCCGGCACCGACCGCCAGGACGTCGAGAAGACCTTCGACTCCGCCTACGACCTCTCCCTCGCCTGGTACTACACCGGCCAGAAGCGGTACGCCGAGAAGGCCGGGCAGGTACTGCGCACCTGGTTCCTCGACCCGGCCACGAGGATGAACCCCAACCTCGACCACGCCCAGTTCATCCCCTGCAAGTACGACGGCCGCGCCATCGGCATCATCGACTTCTCGCAGTCGTACACCGCCGTCCTCGACGCGCTCGCGCTGCTGGACACCGGTGCGCCGGGCTGGAGCGGGAAGGACCGCACCGGCATGGCCCGTTGGAACACCGACTTCCTCGGCTGGCTCAAGGACGGCGACTTCGGCAAACAGGAGGGCGCAGCCGCCAACAACCACGGCACCTTCTACGACATGCTGCTCGCCGGCCTCGCCTGCGCGACCGGGGACAGGGCCCTGGCCCGCCGGACAGTCCTTGACGCCCGCAGCAAGCGCGTCGCGCCGCAGATCGCATCCGACGGGAGCCAGCCGCAGGAGCTGGCCCGCACCCGGAGCTGGCACTACTCGACGTTCGACCTGGTCGCCTACACGCGGCTCGCGGCGATCGGCCGGCACGTCGGCGTCGATCTGTGGGCGTACCGCGGTCCGGAGGGGCAGAGCCTGTTCAAGGCGGTGGACTATCTGCTGCCCGCCGCGACCGGATCCGCCGCGTGGCCCCATCCCGAGCTGGAGTTCCTCCGGTACGCGGCGACCGACGTCGTGCATGCGGCAGCCGACGCGGGTGACGCACGGGCCCGGAGAGCGGTCCCGTCGCTTGAGGCACCGCCCGGCGGCGATCTGTGGGCCCTGCGCCCGGCGGCGGAACAACTGGACTCCATCGCGGGGTGAGGGTCCCGGCGGGGCGTGACACCCGGTGGCCTCCTGCGGCCGCAGCACACGCAGGAGGCCCGCCCCGCGCCGGTGGGAGTCGGCATCCGCTCCGGTACCCGTTCCTTTCGCCGGCCTTCGGAGACCGGGCAGGTCACAGCCGTGGTCGCGCCGACCGACCGAGCGTGCCGTTTGCGGGCCGCGCGGGTCGCGGTGACCATGGTGCCATCGAGAACCTGCGTGCCGTCGAGGAGCGAGGGTGGATACGGATCGCCGCCCTCGTCGTCGCCGTGCTCTGCACAGCGCTCGTCACCCTGGCGGCCACGGCCCGGGCCACGGTCGTCTCGCCAGGGTTCTACCAGTCCGTGCTCAACGAGGAGTCGGCCTACGACCGGCTCTACGACCAGGTCCTGGTCGACCCCCGGACGGCCCCCGTCACCCGTGGCCTCCTGGCCCGGCTACCGGTGCCCGAAGCCGTCATCACCTCCAACCTCAAGCTGGTCCTGCCGCCCGAGACGGTACGAGAACTCACCGACACCCAGATCGACGCCCTGGTCGGCTACCTCAACGGCGACCGGGACACCCTCGCCCTGAACGTCGACCTGCGACCGGTACTGGCCAACCTCAACGACCTGGCGCACACCTACTTCGGCGACCTCGTCTCCGCCGTGCAGCAGAAGCCGGAGCCGGACTTCGCGGCGTTCTCGACCGATCTCGACGCCGCCCTCAAGGCCCTCGTCGCCGGACACGCGCCCTCGGCGCTGCCCGCTCTGCCCCTTTCCGAGGAACAGGCCGCCACCGCGGCCCGCCACATCCTGGCCGCCGTGCCCGAACAGCAGCGCGAGGCACTGCGTGACGATGTCGAGGTGGCGCTGGCCGCCGGGGACGTCGCCACCGTCCTGGCCACCGTGGCACCCGCGGTGGTGTCCCGGCACACGCAGGACGCGGCCGCCCGGCTGCGCACGCTCTCCGGGGGAGACAACTGGAACGTCACACGGACACTGGACACCTCCGGCGACGATCCGGCCGCACTGCACCGGGTGCGCGCCTACACCGCCACCGGGCTGGGTCTGGTGGAGGCCCTCGCCGCCGCCCTGCTGGTCGCCGCCCTCGCCCTGCTGTGGGTCACAGGACCCGTATCCGCGGGCCGGAAGGCGATGCTGCTGGGCTGGTCCCTCGCCGCCGGCGGGTTTCTCGCCGCGCTCGTCGCCGTGCTCGCGCGTCTGATCAGCGGCGGCCGGGTGATCAGCCCGCCGTCGGGGTGGGCGCCGAGCATCGCCCGTCTCGTCGACGACCTCCAGCGCACGGCTCTCGACGACATGACGGCGACTGCGCTCGCCACCGCCCTGATCCCCCTGGTCGCGGGTGCGCTCCTCGTGGGGACCGGCTGGACCCTTCAGGTGCGTCCGCGCCTGCACGTCCCCTCCTCACGTCTGCGCCTTCTCGCGGCCGGCACGAGTGCCGCCGTCGTGGCCGGAGTGATCCTGGTGCCGCTCGCCGCGAGCCCCTCCGCGCCCCGCAGATGCCAGGGCAGCCCGACGCTGTGCGACCGGCGCTACGACGAGGTCGCGTATCTGACCTCGCACAACGCCATGTCGACCACCGTCGACCGGTTCATCGGCCCCCTCCAGGACCCGGGTGTCACGGCACAGCTGGACGACGGAGTGCGCGGCCTCCAGCTCGACACCTACCACTGGGAGAGCCCCGACCAGATCACGGCCCGGCTCGACGACTCCGACTTCACGCCCGAGCAGCGCACCCTGATCGCCTCCGCCGTCAACAAGGTCAACCCGCCGCGCGAGGGACTGTGGCTGTGCCACGCCGTGTGCCGGGCGGGGGCGATCCCCCTCGTGCCGACGCTGCGGGAGATCGGCGACTGGATGCGCGCCCATCCGACCGAGGTCGTGACGCTGATCGTCCAGGACGCGATCAGCGGCAAGGACACCGCGGAGGCGTTCCGGCAGGCCGGTCTGACCGACCTGGTCCACACGCCGGACCCGGATCCCGGCAAGGCCTGGCCGACCCTGGGCGACATGATCGACAGTGGCCGTCGGCTCGTCGTCTTCGCCGAGCAGGCGGACGGCCCGGCCACCTGGTACCGCAACTTCTACCGGTACGGCATGGAGACGCCGTTCGCCTTCCGCAGCCCCGGCGAGATGAGCTGCGTGCCGCACCGGGGCGGGACCGGCAAGAGGCTGTTCCTGCTCAACCACTTCATCACGAACAACGGTGGCAGCCGCCTGGACGCCGGCGAGGTCAACTCCCGCCGGTACGTGCTCGACCGCGTCCACCGCTGTGAGCGCGAACGCGGTCATCCGGTGAACTTCGTCGCGGTCGACTACACGACGATCGGCGACGCCGGCAGTGCGGTCGACACGCTCAACTCCGAGCGCTGAACGTGTCGTTGTGGCAACCGCGTCCCGGCGAGGTCACCCGCTCCTGCGGCCGACCCCCGCGTACACCCAGTACTCCGACGGGTTCTCCGGGATGTCCTCGTCGGGGCGCCACAGGGGTACGTGGACCAGGCCCGGTTCCGTGAGGTCGAAACCGGTGAAGAGGTCCCGGATCTCGTCGTGGGAGCGGGCGGTGACCGGTGAGGTGGCCCGGGAGCGGTACAGCTGGGTCACGGCGGCGGCCGTGTCCGGACGGTCCTCGTTGGTGGCGTGGGACATGGCCAGCCAGCTGCCGTCGGGCAGGGCGTCCCGGAACGCGGCGACGATGCCGGCCGGGTTCTCCTCGGGGGTGACGAAGTGCAGGATCGCGACCATGAGGACGGCGACCGGCTGGTCGAAGTCGATCAGCTTGCGCAGCTGCGGCGACGCCAGGACGTCGGCCGGACGCCGGATGTCGGCGTCGACGATGTCCGCGTGCGGGTTGTCGGAGAGCAGGGAGGTGCTGTGGGCGACGGCCACCGGGTCCTTGTCGACGTAGACCACACGGGCGCCCGGGCTCGCCGACTGCGCCACCTCGTGGACGTTGCCCTGCGTCGGGATCCCCGAGCCGAGGTCGATGAACTGCCGGATCCCCTGCCCGGCCAGGAAGCGCACGGCCCGTCCGAGGAAGGCGCGGTTGGCCCGGGCCAGCATGCGCACCTGGGGATCGATGGCCGTGACGGCTGCCACGGCCTCCCGGTCGATGGCGAAGTTGTGCTCCCCGCCCAGCAGGGCGTCGTACATCCGGGCTACGCTCGCCTTGTCCGGATCGGCCCCTGGCGGCAGAGCATCCGTGTCGGTCACCAGAAAGTCCTTCCCCACCAAGGTACTTGACGCCTCATCATATAGTTGCCGTCGACGCCTGGCGATCAGTTGTCCCCGCCGGGCACCCGGACCCCCACCCGGAAAGGCACCACGACCCTGCGGAACGAACCGCGCAGCCGCTCCGACGACACCCCCGCCGTGCCCCCGCCCCGTCGGTCGGCCTTCTCCCCCGCGGCCGACGTCATCGGCTCGGAGCTGGACCTGGGGCTGACCGGCAGCCATGTCGTGCACGCGCTGACGCCCGGCTTCTGCGACGCGGCGTCCCTGTATCTGCTGGAGCGGTGGCGGCGCGAGGAGACCACGTACGCGGGCGCGGATCCCGCCCAGATCGAGGCGCGCCGCCTGGCGCTGCGCGTGGGGACGGACGCGCCGGAGTCCTGGGACGGTGTGCTGCCTGTCGGCGAGGTGCTCGTCTTTCCCCGTGAGACGCCGTACGCCCGCGCACTGGTCGACGGGCACGCGCAGTTGCTCGACGGGGTCGACGACCACACCGCCGAGCGGCTCGCCGCGTCCGCCGGCGAGGACGCGCGGCTCGGCGAGCTCCTCAAGGCGCGTTCGTTCCTGGTGGTGCCGCTGCGGCTGCGGGGCGGGGCGATCGGTTTCGTCGCCTGCTCCCGCGGGCCGGACCGGGGGCCCTTCGTGACCGCGGAGGTCGCCGCCGTGGAGTCGCTGGCCGCGCGGGCCGCGGTCGCCCTGGACAACGCCCGCCGCTACGAGCACGAGCGCCGTACCGCGCTGGCCATCCGGGGCAGTCTGCTGCCGGGCACGATCCAGGAGGTCGAGGGCTGCCGCATCGCCCACGGCTCCCTCCCCGCCGGGCAGGGCTCGATCATCGGCGGTGACTGGTTCGACGTACTGAGACGGCCCGACGACCGGGTCAGCCTCATCGTCGGGGACGCCATGGGGCACGGTCCGGAGTCCGCCGTGGCGATGATCCAGCTGCGCACCGCCGTCCGCACCCTGGCGAGCCTCGACATCCCCGCCGCCGATCTCGTACGCCGGCTCGACGCGCTCGCCAGCGACACCCCGGGCGCCTCCTTCGCGACCTGCATCTACGCCGAGTGGGACCCGCGGCGCCGCACCTGCACCCTCGTGGGCGCCGGTCACCCTCCCCCGCTGCTGCGCGGGCCGGACGGCAGGACCGCTCCGGTCACCCTGGTCAGCGCGGGCCTGCCGCTCGGCCTGGGCGCGGGCACCTACGAACCGACCGTGCTGACGATCGACGCCCCGGTCCTTCTCGCGCTCTACAGCGACGGCCTGGTCGAGTCCCGGGACGCCGACATAGACCACGAGATCGCCCGTCTCGCCCGCTCCCTGGACACGGCCGCCGCCGAGGCGGCCGAGAGCAAGGACTCGCTGTCCGCCCTGTGCCGACGGCTGCTGCACGCCCCCTCCGATCCGGCCGGCGCGGACGACCGCACGCTGCTGCTCGCCGAACTCACGCCCACCGTGGGCTAGTTCAGGCCGTCAGGTTCGCCCATACGGCGTTGCCGCCGGTGAGCCTGGACCGATCCACTCCCCAGGAGTCCGCGAGCTGCTCCACGAGGAACAGCCCGCGCCCGCCCTCGTCGTCGAGGCCCGCCCGGCACTGCCGGAGCGTGGGGCCCGAGTGGTCGTGGTCGTGCACCTCCAGCCTCAGGACCCCGTCGGTGACCAGCCCGATGCCGCACAGGATGCGCACGCTGAGGGTGTGGCACACGGCGTTGGTGGCCAGCTCGGACAGCAGCAGGACCGCGTCGGCACACACGTCGTCCGGCAGGCTCCAGGACTTGAGCCGGGTACCGACGGAGCGCCGGGCCACGCCGACGCTGGAGCGGTGCGCGGGAAGTTCGATCCAGTGGGTTCGCTCCGGGTCCGCGGCGTCTAACAGCTGGCGGGACGAAGTCATGTGGGGGGACACGGTGTTGGCCTTCCGTGGGGGCGGCGGCGCAGCCGGGCGAGACGCATCGGGAAGCGGGACGGTGCCAACGCACGGGAGGGTAGGAGCGGTTGGCGTCACCGTGTTCGCGTTCGGCGGCACGGGTCACACAAGTAACTATGCTCGCACCCAAGTTCAACCTGCAACCAGCTCCCTGATAATTTCAGAAAGCCGGTATCGGTCTGGTGGCGTCATCAAGCCGCTGTCAGACTCGGGCCGGTGACAGACCCTCAGGAGGTCAGGACGTGAGCGAAGGCCGTACGGGCACGGGTGGAACCAGTGCTCCCACCGTTCTGCGCATGATCCTGGGCCGTCGTCTTCAGGAGCGGCGGCAGGACGCGGGGGCCTCCCTGGAGGACGCGGCCAGGGCGCTGCGGGTGACGTCGCTGACCATCCGCCGTCTGGAGAAGGCGGAGGTCGCGCTCAAGCCGCTGTACGTGGAGAAGCTCCTGGAGACGTACGGGGCCGACCGGCAGGAGATCGACGAGTTCATCGTTCTCGCCGAGCGGGCCAACGAGCCCGGCTGGTGGCACATGTACCGCAATGTGCTGCCGAACTGGTTCAGCGCCTACGTCAGCCTGGAAGCCGGTGCCAGGACGCTGCGCACCTACGAGCCCCACTACGTCACGGGCCTGCTGCAGACCCACGCCTACGCGCGGGGAGTGCTGCGCGGCGGCTTCCCCAACGAGGCCGACGCGGACCTCGGACACCGCGTCGACCTGCGGCTGCGCCGCCAGAGCCTGCTGGAGAGACCCGACGCGCCCACGCTGTGGGTCGTGATGGAAGAGGCCGTACTGCACCGCGTGGTCGGCGGCCCCGAGGTCATGCGGGAGCAGATCGAACGGCTCCTGGAGGCCACGGAGCTGGAGCACGTCAGCGTCGACGTCGTGCCGTTCACCGCCGGGGCCCACGTGGGGGCGTGTGCCCCGTTCACGTACTTCCGCTTCGAGGAACCGGAACTGCCGGACATCGTCTACACGGAGGTCCTCTCCGGCGCGATGTACCTGGATCAGCGCTCCGACGTGTCGGCGCATCTGGAAGCGCACAACCGCATGTCCCTGCTGACCTCGGACGCGGACAGCAAGGCGCTCCTGAACCGCATGCGCAAGGAGTACTCATGACCACCACCGACTGTGACGTCTACAACGGGATGCCCGCCGCCGAACTCGGCGACCAGGGCTGGGAATCGCCCTGGAGCGGCCCCAACGGGGGGCAGTGCGTGCAGACGAAGCTCCTGGCCGACGGCCGGGTGGCCCTGCGGCAGTCGACCGATCCGGCCGGGCCCGCGCTGATCTACACCCCGCAGGAGATCGCCGCGTTCGTCGCGGGCGTCAAGCGGGGTCTCGCCGATCATCTGACGGCCGGCTGATCCACGACCCGAGCCGGACCTGCCCCGGCAGCGACCCGCCCGACACCCCCACGCACACCACTTGAAAGGGACAGGATGAGCAACTCGCACGCCGCGCGGGAGATCGACACCAGCCGGCCCCACTCCGCCCGGATGTACGACTACTACCTCGGCGGCAAGGACCACTTCGACGTCGACAAGCAGGCGGCCGAGACCGTCGCGGCCACCTACCCCGGCATCTTCACGTGCGCCCGCGAGATCCGCTCCTTCATGCACCGCGCCACCCGCGTCCTCGCGCAGGAGTACGGCGTCCGGCAGTGGCTGGACATCGGCACCGGCATCCCCACCGAGCCGAACCTGCATCAGGTGGCCCAGTCCGTGGCCCCCGAGGCACGGGTGGTGTACGCCGACAACGACCCCCTGGTCCTCAAGTACGCCGAGCGCCTGATGCGCAACACGCCCGAGGGGCGGACGGCGTACGTCCAGGGCGACTTCACCGGCGCCGAGGCGATCCTGGGCTCCCCCGAACTGGCCAGGACCCTCGACCTGAACCGGCCGGTGGCCCTGTCCCTCAACGCCATCCTGCACTTCGTGCCGGACGACTGGGACCCGTACGGCACCGTGGCCCGCCTCATGGACGCCCTGCCCTCGGGCAGCGCGCTGGCCGTGAGCCACTGCACGGGCGACTTCGCCCCGGAGCTCTGGGAGAAGCTCGTCGGCATCTACGCCGCCGCGGGCACCCGGGCCCAGGTCCGCAGCCGGGAGGAGGTCGCCCGCTTCTTCAAGGGACTCGACCTGCTCGAACCCGCTATCTCCCTGACCCACCGCTGGCGCCCCGACGACCCGCAGGGCCCGGGCCCGGAACTCACGGACGCCGAGGTCAGCGCATGGGCCGGGGTGGGCATCAAGCCGTGACGGAGGCCGGCCGTGCGGGATCCGAGTGCCCCGCACGGCCGGTGCAGACGGCGGACGTGACCGCGGTGTGCAGGGTCGTCACGGAAGCGTGGCCGCAGGCGGGCGGTGATTCTCCGGGCAGGTGGGGGCCCTCGCCTGCCTGATCCGGCGCGATCGGGGCGTGGCACGATCATCGTCATGAGCATCGAGCAAGGGGACCGCCCCGTCGCCCTGGTCACCGGGTCCACGTCGGGGATCGGCGAGGCGGTCGTACGGCGGCTCGCGGGGGACGGGATGCGGGTCGTCGTGCACTCGCGGCGCAGCGCGGAGGCGGGCCGGGCGCTGGCGGCGGAGCTCGGCGGGGCGTATGTGCGGGCCGATCTTGAGGTGGAGGACGAGGTTCGGGGGCTGGTCGAGGCCGCGGTCGGTCACTTCGGGCGGCTGGACGTGCTGGTGAACAACGCGGGCATCAGCTGGCCGATTCCGCACGCGGACCTGGCGGCGGCGACACCGGCGGACTGGCGGCGACTGCTGGAGGTCAACCTCATCGCGCCCTGGGTGCTGTGCACGGCGGCTCTTCCGGCGCTGCGGCAGTCCCCCGGGGGCGGCAGCATCGTGAACATCACCAGCCACGCCGGGGTACGGCCCAAGGGTTCCTCGGTGCCGTACGCGGCGAGCAAGGCCGCGCTGAACCATGTGACCCGGCTCCTCGCGGCCGCGCTGGGGCCCGACGTACGGGTGAACGCGGTGGCCCCGGGCCTGGTGGACACGCCGATGACGAAGGACTGGGTCCAGGCGCACGAGCTGTGGCGGGAGCGCGCGCCCATGCACCGCCCGGCCCAACCCGCCGACGTGGCCGACCTGGTGGCCTCGGTGATCGGCAGCGGCTATCTGACCGGCGAGGTCATCGTGCTCGACGGCGGCCTCAACCTCACCTGAGGGACGCCCCCGGCTGGACCCCGGTCAGCCCGGCACGTCCGTCAGCATCCGCCACCCCGGCGCGTAGTTCCCGTGCAGCACCAGCGAGGCCGCCCCGACCGCGCCCACCGTCTCGCCGATCACGCTCTGTTCGACGGTGACCGCACGGATCGTACGGGCGACGGAGGTGCGGTTGACGGCGGCCTCGACCTCCTCACGGATGATCGGCTCGATGCCGCGCAGCGCCTCGCCGCCGAGGACGACCCGGCTGACGTCGAGAAGGCTGGCCGCGCCCCGGGCCGCCTCACCGATACGGCGCGCGGCGCGGCGTACGACATCGCAGGCGTCGGGGTCGCCCGCGCGGACGGCGCGGCGCAGGATCTTCCAGTCGTCGTGGACCGAGTCCGGGGCGCCGGTGAGGCCGATGCGGTCGGCGGCGGACCGGCCGTGCAGGCGCAGCAGGTCGTCGATGATCGCGGCCGGGCTGACGTACGGGCCGAGGCAGTCCATGGCACCGCAGTGGCAGACGCGGTCGCCGGGCTCCACGGCCATATGGCCGAACTCGCCTGCGTTGCCCGAATCACCGTGCAGGACGGTGTTGTTGAGGACGATGCCGGCACCCACACCAGTGCCGAGGTAGATGAACAGGAAGCTGCCCGCGCGGTCGGCGCCGCCGATCCAGCGCTCGCCGATGGCGGCGGCGGTGGCGTCGTTGTCGAGGGCCACGGGCAGGCCGGTGGCCTCGGCGAACATGTCCACGAGGGGGACGCGGCCCCAGCCGGGGAAGTTCGGCGGGGAGACGACTGCCCCGGTGGTGCCGTCGAGCGGGCCCGGCGCGGCGATGCCTAGGCCGAGCAGGCGGGTGCGGTCCACGGCACTGCGGTCCAGGAGCCGCCCGGTCGCACGGGCGATCCGGTCCACGACGTCGGCAGGGTCGCCGGGGTCGGTGAGCCGCAGGCGGCGGCTGCCGATCACCTCGCCGGCCAGGTCGACCACCACGATGACCGCCGCGTCGGGGTCCAGGTGGACGCCGACCGCGCAGGCGCCGTCGGCCCGGATAGTCAGCAGGGTGCGGCGCTTGCCGCCACTGGACGGGGCCTGGCCGGATTCCGCCACCAGGCCGGCGTCGAGGAGCTTGCGGACGACATTGGAGACGGTCTGGTTGGTCAGGCCGGTGAGGGCGGCGAGTTCGACCCGGCTCACCTGTCCGGTGGTGCGGATGGCGTCCAGGACGACGGCCTGGTTGTAGCCGCCCACCCGTGGCAGGTTCGTCCCGCTGAGCATCGTCACCTGTCGGTCACCTGGTCCCCTCACGTCAGCCGCACTCCCCCCTCGAAGGGCTTCGACGAGCCCTCCGACGGATGAAAGTTTACATACTCGAAGCATTGACTTCATCCATCAAATGGATTTAGCTGACGCCCATAAAATCCGGCCCCCCGGCCAGTCAGCGCAGCGCGGCGCCGAGCGTGGAACCGCCGTCCGACCTGGTCTCCCGGCCCCAAGAACTCGCGGCTTCCCCTCAGGTTTCGCGTCCCGGAGGAACCACTGTGCGCTCGAGAATCGTCACCGCCGCGGCCTTCACCGCCGCCACCGCCCTGGCCCTGACCGCCTGCGGTTCGGGCTCGTCAGGCAGCTCGGCCAAGTCCATCAAGGTCGTCTACTGGCAGAACCTGGACAGCACGAACAAGCTCCAGGCCAACTTCCTCGCCACGATGGTGAAGCAGTTCACCAAGGCCAATCCGGGCACCAAGGTCAATCTTGTGCCGGTGACCGCCTCCGAGAACGACTACTACACCAAGATCCAGCTCATGATGCGCTCCCCCGCGACGGCGCCCGACCTGGTCTACGAGGACACCGCGCTCATCAACTCCGACATCGCGGGCGGCTACCTCAAGCCGCTGGACACCTACACCGCGAAGTGGGCCGACTGGACGCAGTACGCCAAGGCCGCGAAGGGCGCGGTGACCGGAGCCTCCGACGGCAAGGTCTACGCCGTCCCGGACGACACCGACACCCGCGGGATCTGGTACAACAAGCAGCTCCTCCAGAAGGCCGGGGTCGCGGTGCCCTGGCAGCCGAAGACCTGGGCCGACGTGATCGCCGTCGCCAGGAAGATCAAGGCGAAGCTGCCCGACGTGACCCCGCTCAACCTGTACACCGGCCAGGCGGGCGGTGAGGCCTCCTCCATGCAGGGCTTCGAGATGCTGCTCTACGGCACCCCGGCCGGCGACAAGTCGCTCTACGACGCCTCGCAGAAGAAGTGGGTCGTGGGCAGCCAGGGCTTCAAGGACGCGCTGGACTTCGTGCACACCGTGTACGGCCAGGGGCTCGGCCCGTCCAAGGAGCAGGCGCTCGGCGCCAACTTCGGTACCGCCGTGGGCACGGAGCTGATCCCCGAGGGCAAGCTGGCGATCGACATCGACGGCTCCTGGATGCCCAACAACTGGAGTTCCGCGGCGGCCAAGCCGTGGAACGAGTGGCAGTCGGTGATGGGCACCGCGGCCATGCCGACACAGAACGGCCAGGCACCCGGCCGTACCAGCATGTCCGGCGGGTGGGCGTGGTCGATCCCCGCGAAGGCGGGCAACCCCGATCTCGCGTGGAAGTTCCTGTCGACCACACTGCAGACGAAGACCAACGCCGCCCAGTGGAACGCCACCAACGCCAACATCGCGGTGCGCACCGACGTGGCCTCGGACCCGGCCTACCTGAAGTCCGTGCCGACCAACAAGTTCTTCACCGAGCTGGTCGCCGACACCCACTACCGTCCCGGGCTGCCCGCCTACAACCAGGTCTCGACCGCGATCCAGAAGGCCATGGAGTCCGTGACCACCGGTCAGGCCTCCGTCGACAAGGCCGCCTCGACGTTCGATAACGATGTCAAGGCGGCGGTGGGCGGCGACAAGACCGTGGAGGGCTCTTCGTGACCGCTCTCGCTCCGGCGCCTCACGGGACCGGTGGTCACGACCGCCGGTCCCGCGGGGTGCCCGCTCCGGCCGTCCGGACGCTGCTGCGCGGCCTGCCGACGGTCCCGGCCGTGTTCCTGCTGGCCGTGTTCCTGGCCGGTCCGATCGCGTACTGCGTGTACTACGCGTTCACCGACATGCAGCTCACCGGCGCCTCCGGCACCCACTTCGTCGGGGTCGACAACTTCACCAGGGCGTTCAAGGACACGGACTTCCTCAACGCGATGTGGCTGACCCTGCTCTTCGTGGTCGGTTCCGCCGTGGTCGGCCAGAACACCCTCGGGCTCGCGCTGGCCGTCCTGATGCAGAAGGCCACCAAGCCGGTACGGTCCCTGGTCAACGGTGTGGTCATCGCCGCCTGGGTGCTGCCGGAGGTGGTCGCCGGCTATCTGATGTACGCCTTCTTCTACGACCAGGGCTCGCTCAACTCGCTGCTGGACGCGCTGCATCTGCCGGACCAGAACTGGCTGTACACGATGCCGATCCTCGCGGTGTGCCTGGCCAACGTGTGGCGCGGCACCGCGTTCTCCCTGATGGTCTTCACCGCGGCCATCAACGACGTCCCCCAGGAACTGGTGGAGGCCGCGGAGATGGACGGCGCGGGCCCCTGGCAACGACTGTGGCGGGTCGTCCTGCCGGTCATCAGGCCCTCGATCCTGACCAACCTGATGCTGATCACGCTGCAGACGCTCTCCGTCTTCGGGCTGATCTACACCATGACCCGCGGCGGCCCGGGCAACAAGAGCGAGACCCTGCCGATCTTCATGTACCAACAGGCCTTCCAGAACAGTCTGATCGGTTACGGCACCGCCATCGCCCTCGTCCTGCTGGTGGTCGGCGCCCTGTTCTCCGTCGTGTACATCCGGCTGCTGAAACTGGAGGACGACTGATGGCCGCCGTCGCCATGACTCCCCCCGAGACCGTCACCAAGGTCCCTACGGCGTCCGGTCGTCCACGGGGGCGCCGGATCCGTCCGGGGCGCGTCACGGTCAATCTCGTCCTGCTCGCCGTGTCCGTGCTGTACGTCCTGCCCCTGCTGTGGATGGTGCTCGCGTCGGTGAGCGACACCAACTCCTTCCGGCTCACGTGGCCTTCGTCGCTGACCCTCGACAACTTCGACGCGGTCCTGAACGTCGACACCACCTACCGGCCGATGCTCAACAGCCTGCTGCTGTGCGGCTTCGGCACTGCCGTGACCGTGGTGGCGTCGGTGCTCGCCGCCTACCCGCTGTCCCGCTACCGGTCCCGGGTGCGGCGGCCGTTCCTGTACACGATCCTGTTCTCCACCGGTCTGCCCATCACCGCCGTGATGATCCCGGTCTACAGCATGTTCGTGCAGGTCAACCTGATCGACTCGATGCCCGGCACGACCCTGTTCCTGGCCGCGTCCGCACTGCCCTTCGGTATCTGGCTGATGAAGAACTTCATGGACGGCGTCCCGCTCGTCCTGGAGGAGGCCGCCCGCATCGACGGCGCCAACACCATGCAGGTGCTGTGGCGGGTGGTACTGCCGCTGATGCGACCCGGTGTCGTCGTGGTCACCATCTTCACCTTCATCGGCATGTGGGGGAACTTCTTCGTCCCCTTCATCCTGCTGCTCTCACCGGAGAAACTCCCCGCGTCCGTCAGCGTGTTCACGTTCCTCAGCGCCCATGACCAGACGCAGTACGGACAATTGTCGGCGTTCTCTCTCCTCTACTCCATGCCCGTCGTCCTGCTGTATCTGCTGCTGGCCCGCAAGCTGGGCGGCGGCTTCGCGCTCGGCGGGGCCCTGAAGGGCTGACCTCGGCGTCGCAGGGCCGAACTCCCCCCGCCTCGTACGTCACACGGAGAAAGACACCTGATGCACAACGACCGTGAAGTCACCGAACAGCGGCTGGCCCGTGTGCTCGACGAGCGGATCCGGCCCGCCGTCCACGCCCGGTCCGTCCCCCTCGACGTGGAGATCTGGAGCGTTCCCGGCGAGCCGGTGCCGGTCCGTGAGGGGCTGGCCGCTCCCTACCGGCCGTCCCGGGTCGGCGAGCCGTGGGGGCCCGCCTGGTCGACGAGCTGGTTCAGGGTCAGCGGGACGATTCCGGCCGAGTGGGCCGGTGCGACCGTCGAGGCCGTGCTGGATCTCGGGTTCGCCACCCACTCCGCGGGCTTCTCCGCGGAAGGACTGGTCTACCGGGCCGACGGCACCGCCGTGAAGGCGCTCAACCCGCGCAACACCTGGCTGCCGGTGGCCGAACAAGCTGTGGGCGGTGAGGAGTTCGTGGCCTTCGTCGAGGCCGCGGCCAACCCGGTCGTGATGCACACCGCTCCCGGCGAGCTCGTCTTCGGGCCCACGTCCGTCGGCGGACGGGCGCCGTGGCTGGGCGACCCGGCCGCGGACCCCGGAGAGGCCCTGTACCGGCTGCGGCGCCTGGACCTCGCCGTGTTCGACCGGGAGGTCCACGAACTCGTGCAGGACATGGAGGTGCTGGGGCAGCTGATGCCCGAGCTGTCTCCCGACGATCCGCGCCGCTGGCAGATCCTGCGGGCCGTCGAGCTGGCCCTCGACGCGATCGACCTGCAGGACGTCAGCGGCAGCGCGGCCGCCGCCCGTGCCGTTCTCGCTCCCGTACTGGCGTCTCCCGCGCACGCGAGCGCGCACCGGATCTCGGCGGTGGGGCACGCGCACATCGACACCGCCTGGCTGTGGCCGCTGCGCGAGACCGTCCGCAAGGTGGCCCGCACCGTCTCCAACGTCACCCAACTCATGGACGACCACCCGGAGTTCAGGTTCGTCATGTCCCAGGCGCAGCAGCTCGCCTGGCTGAAGGAACACCGGCCCGAGGTGTACGCGCGGGCGCAGGAGAAGGCCAAGACCGGGCAGTTCCTGCCGACCGGCAGCCTGTGGGTGGAGCCCGACACCAACATCAGCGGCGGCGAGGCCCTGGTGCGCCAGTTCGTGCACGGGAAGCGGTTCTTCCTGGAGGAGTTCGGCGTCGAGACCGAGGAGATGTGGCTGCCGGACACCTTCGGCTACAACGCGGCCCTGCCGCAGTTGATGAAGCTGGCCGGTGTGAAGTGGTTCCTGACGCAGAAGATGTCCTGGAACACCACCAACAAGTTCCCGCACCACACGTTCTGGTGGGAGGGCATCGACGGCACCCGGATCTTCAGCCACTTCCCGCCCGTCGACAGCTACAACGGCGAGCTGTCCGGCGCCGACATCGCTCACAGCGTGCGGAACTTCCAGGACAAGGCCGGCGCCAACCACTCCCTGATCCCCTTCGGCTACGGCGACGGCGGCGGCGGCCCCACCCGTGAGATGCTCGCCCGCGCCGAACGGTTCAGGGACCTGGAGGGCTCGGCGCGCATCGACGTCGAAGGCCCCGCGGACTTCTTCCGGCGCGCGCACGACGAGTACGAGGCCAACGGCGGCGCACCCGTGTGGTCCGGGGAGCTCTATCTGGAGTTCCACCGCGGCACCCTCACCAGCCAGCTCGCCACCAAACAGGGCAACCGGCGCAGCGAACACCTGCTGCGCGAGGCCGAGTTGTGGGCGGCGACCGCGGCCGTACGGCACGGGTCCCCGTATCCGTACGAGGCGCTGGACCGGCTGTGGAAGACGGTGCTGCTGCACCAGTTCCACGACATCCTGCCCGGCACGTCGATCGCGTGGGTGCACCGGGAGGCGGAGGAGACGTACGCGGCCGTGGCCCGGGAGCTGGAGGAGCTGATCGGAGCGGCACAGGGCGCGTTGGCCGGGGAACCTGGAGGCACGGTCGTCTTCAACTCCGCGCCGCATGCCCGGGGTGGTGTCGCGGCGTTCAGCGCGGGCCCTCGCTCCGAAGCCGTCGACGCTCCGGTGACGCCGGTACCGGACGGGGACGGGTTCGTCCTGGACAACGGTCTGGTGCGGATCGTGGTGGACGCCGACGGTCTGATCACGTCCGCCTACGATCACACGGCCGACCGGGAGGCCCTGGCGCCCGGGGCGGTCGGCAACCTGCTCCAGCTCCACCAGGACTTCCCCAACCAGTGGGACGCCTGGGACGTCGACGTCTTCTACCGCAACACGGTCCGCGATCTCACCGACGCCGAGTCCGTCACGGCGACCGGCGACGCGGTGCGGGTGGTCCGGGTGTTCGGCGCGTCGAGGATCGAGCAGACCCTGACACTCCCGGCCGGTTCACGCCGGCTGGTGATCGACACCGTCGTCGACTGGCGGGAACGGGAGAAGTTCCTCAAGGCCGCCTTCCCGCTGGACGTCCGGGCGGCCCACTCGACGGCCGAGATCCCCTTCGGACACGTCGAGCGGCCGACGCACACCAACACCAGCTGGGACGCGGCCAAGTTCGAGACGTGCGCCCATCGCTTCCTGCACGTCGGCGAGCCCGACTGGGGAGCCGCCCTGGTCAACGACTCCTCCTACGGCCACGACGTCACCCGCGACGTCCGGCCCGACGGCTGTACGACCACCACGGTCCGGCTCTCCCTGCTGCGCGCCGCCCGCTTCCCCGACCCCGACCAGGACCAGGGCACGCACCGGCTCGGTTACGGACTGGTGATCGGCGCCGACGTGTCCGACGCACGGCGCGAGGGATACCGCTTCAACCTGCCCGAGCGGACGGTGCCCGGCAGCGCGACGGTCGCCCCGCTGGTCTCGGTGGACCACGCCGGGGTCGTCGTGGAGGCGGTCAAGCTCGCCGACGACCGCAGCGGGGACGTGATCGTGCGCCTCTACGAGTCCCGCGGCACCCGCGCCACGGCCACTCTCACCACCGGGTTCCCCCTGGCCTCGGCCATCGTGACCGATCTGCTGGAGCGCCCGCTGGACGACCCGTCGAGTCACCGGCAGGAGGGCGGAGAGGTCCGGTTGACGCTACGGCCGTTCCAGATCCTCACGCTGAGGCTGCGACCTGCGTCGGACACATGGGAGCGCCCGTGAGGGAACGCGCGCCATCTGCCCAGGGCCCGCCTGCGACACCTCGCGTCCCCGCGGCCCTCGACGTGGTCGACCTGGGTGCGGCCGATGTGCCCGACATGCTCGACCTGGCCACGCCCACCAGACCGGGGGCCCTCCGGCCGTGCACCCACGAACCCGGCACCCAACCGGGTTCCGCACGCCGTGGCAGCTCCGGGCTTGCGTCCATCGGAACCACGTGCCGGAGGCAGCCCGGTCCTAGGATCGGACCATGCACAGGACCGATCGCGCCGACCGGGTGATCGCGGCACCACCGGCGGCCGTCTACGGCGCCCTCCTGGACCGCGACGCCCTTGAGGCCTGGCTGCCGCCGGACGGCATGCGCGGGCGGGTCGAGCGGTGGGATCCCCGGCCTGGTGGCGGGTTCAGGATGGTCCTCACCTACCTCGACCCCACCGGTGGCCCCGGCAAGACCTCGGATGCGACGGATGTCGTCGACGTCGGGTTCGTCGACCTGGTGCCGTCGGAGCGTGTGGTGCAGCGGGCGGTGTTCGAGTCCGACGATCCGTCGTTCGCGGGCACCATGACGATGACCTGGCATTTCGCCGCCGCCGGTGACGGGACCGAGGTGAGCGTCACCGCCAGTGACGTGCCGCCCGGCATCGACCAGGCGGCTCACGAGGCCGGGATCGCCTCCTCGCTGGCCAACCTGGCGTCGTACGTCGAAGCGGCCGGCTGACTCAGGTCGGCCGCGAGGATTCACCGGGGTGGCGGCGCGTCGGTCCCGGAGGGGTCACAGGGAGTTCCACGGTGACGCGGATCCCGCCGGCGGGGCGCGCGGTGAGGGTGAGTGTTCCGTCGTGCGCGTGCGTGATGGTGTTGACGATGGCCAGGCCCAGGCCGACACCCTCGTGGTCGGTGCGTACGCGTTGCGTGCCGCGCTGGAACGGTTCGGTGAGGGTCGAGGCCAGGGCCGGGGTGAGGATCTCGCCGGTGTTCTCCACCGTGAGCACCACCGCCTCGGGGCGGACGCCGGTAGTGATCCACACGGTGCCCTGTTCGGGCAGGTTGTGGACGATCGCGTTGTGCACGAGGTTCGTGGTCAGCTGCTGCAGGAGCGCCGGCGATCCGGTCGTGGGAGTGATGTCGCCGCGGGTCTCCAGGGTGACGCCGTGCTTTTCCGCGAGGGGGAGAAGCGTCTCGACGGCTTCTTCCGCCATGAGGGACAGGTCGACCTGTTCCCGGGTGAAGGAGCGCTGTTCGGCGCGGCTGACCAGGAGCAGTGCCTCGGTGAGGTCGATCGCGCGGGAGTTGACGACGTGGAGGCGCTCGACGAGTTCACCGGCGTCGTGGTGCGGATCGGCGCGGGCGACGTCGAGAAGCGACTTGGAGACCGCCAGCGGGGTGCGCAACTCGTGCGAGGCGTTGGCCGCGAATCTCCGCTGTTCGGCCACGTGTGCTTCGAGCCGGGCGAGCATCGCGTCGAAGCTGTCGGCGAGTTCACGGAATTCGTCGGTGCGGCCCCGCAGCCGGATCCGGTGGGAGAGCGATCCGTCGGCGGCTGCGCGGGTGGCGTCCTTGATGTGGGTCAGGGGAGCGAGCATGCGGCCGGCGAGGATCCACCCTCCGACGAGGCCGAACACCAGCAGGAACACCATCACCACGGCTGCCCTCGGAGCGAAGACCTCCAGGAGGGCGGACCGGATGGGGAAGACACCACCCGTCGGTCTGTCATCGGGGTTGATCAGCATCGCGCGGTCGGGGACGTAACGGAGGAGGAAGATCCATACGGCTGCGAGCAGCAGGACACCGGCGAGCATGAGGAATCCGGCGTAGCTGAGGGTGAGTTTGAGGCGGACGCTCAACCCGGGCGCTCTATCCACGGCTCCCTCCTTCGTGTCCGGCCTCCGGTTGCGTGTCGATGCGGTAGCCGACACCTGGCACGGTGGTGATGATCCAGGGTTCGCCGAGGCGTTTGCGCAGTGCCGAGACGGTGATGCGCACGGCGTTGGTGAACGGGTCGGCGTTCTCGTCCCACGCGCGTTCCAGAAGGACTTCGGCGCTGACGACACCGCCCTCGGCGGCGACCAGGACCTCCAGTACGGCGAACTGCTTCCTGGTCAGCGCGACGTAACGGCCGTCCCGGTAGACCTCCCTGCGGAACGGGTCCAGACGCAGACCGGCGATCTCCCGCACCGGAGGCCTGTTGTGGGCGCGTCTGCGGTCGAGCGCTCTGAGCCGCAGCGCGAGTTCCCGGAGTTCGAACGGTTTCGTGAGGTAGTCGTCGGCGCCGAGTGCGAATCCGGAGGCCTTGTCGTCGAGACGGTCGGCCGCGGTGAGCATGAGGATCGGCATGCCGCTGCCGGATGCGACGATGCGTTCGGCGATCTCGTCACCGGAGGGTCCGGGGACATCGCGGTCGAGGACGGCGATGTCGTAGGCGTGGACGCTCAGCAGTTCCAGAGCGGTGTCGCCGTCACCGGCGAGGTCGGCGGCGATGGCCTCCAGGCGCAGGCCGTCGCGGATGGCTTCCGCCAGATAAGGCTCGTCCTCGACGATCAGCACACGCATGGCGTCGATGCTACGAGCCGACGCATATCGTCGACATATCGAAAACCGCATACGAGCCGGCAACACCACGCCGCCTTGACTGCCGGTATGCCTCAGACCCCACGCTCACCACGAGCGACGCCAAACCCTCCCCAGGGCTGCGACCGATGCCGCGGGCGATGCCCCGAAGCGGTCTCTCACGGCTGCCCGCGAAGGTGTGCCGACCCCGCCCAGGACCCCAGGACGCGCCAGTGACCAGCGGTGAACGGGGACAGGCGATGACGCAGGTGGACACGGCCGAGCCCGGGCAGCACGACGACGGCCGCCGGGCCTCCGGAGCCGGGACCCGGCGCGCGGGCATCCGCCGGGTGGTCCGCGTCGCCTCCCGGCCGGGAGCGTGGAAGCGCGGCCCGGTGCTCGCGGCGCTGGGACTGCTGCTGGGCCTGCTCATGCTGCTGCACGCGTGGATCACGGACGTCGGGGGCCTCGGCAGTCTGGTGGAGACGTTCCTGCCGTGGTTCGGCCTGTTCGTCCCGGTGCTCCTCGCCGGGGCCCTGTGGCGCCGCTCCGCCTCCGCGGTGGCCGCGCTGCTGCTGCCGACCGTCGTGTGGCTGAACCTCTTCGGCGGGCTGCTCGTCGACAAGTCCCACTCGGGCGGCGACCTCGTCGTGGTCAGCCACAACGTCGGCGCCGACAACCCGGACCCGGCCGGTACCGCCCGCGACCTGGCCGCCTCGGGGGCGGACCTGCTGGCCCTGGAGGAGATCACCCCGCAGGCCGAGGCCACCTACGCGAAGGAGCTGGCACAGGCGTACCGGTACCACGTGGTCAGGGGCACGGTCGGGCTGTGGAGCAGGCTGCCGCTGTCGGGGACCCGGACGGTGGACGTCGCGATGCTGGGCATGGCCGGCCCACTGGCGGCGAACCTGTCGGCCGAGGAGAGGGCCGCCACGCCCCGGGCGCTGCGCACCACGGTGGCCACGGACCAGGGGCCGCTGGCCGTGTACGTGGCCCATCTGGGGTCCGTGCGGGTCATGCCGAGGAACGGTTTCTGGACCAGTCAGCGGGACGCGGGCGCCGACGACCTCGGCAAGGCCCTGGCCGCCGAGCGGAACGAGCGGGTGGTGCTGCTCGGCGACCTGAACGGCACCACGGACGACCGCGCGTTCGCCGGCATCACCTCCCGGCTGCGCTCGGTCCAGGACGCGGCCGGGGACGGTTTCGGCTTCAGCTGGCCGGCGACGTTCCCGGTGGCGCGGATCGACCAGATCCTGGTGCGCGGTGTGCGGCCGGAGAGCTCGTGGGTCCTGCCGGCCACCGGCAGCGACCATCTGCCGGTCGCGGCTGGAATCAGCTGGTGAACCCGGCGGGCCGAGGTCACAGGAGCGGTGGTCGCCGCCACTCCTGACCCCTGACATGGTGGTCGAGGAAGTTCAGCGCCGTTTCGTACAGCAGGCCCAGGTGGTTCGGGGCCTCGACGCCGTGGCTCTCGTCCGGGAAGTACAGGAACTTGGCGGGCACGCCCTGGCGTTGGAGATCGTGGTGCAGGGCCAGGGACTGGCCGACCGGTACCCGGTAGTCCTCGCCGCCGTGCACGACCAGCATCGGCGTCGTCAGGTTCGCCACGTCGAGGTGGGGTGAGTCGGCGTCGTACCGTTCGCGCCGGATGCGCGGGTCACCGTAGATCTTCCGGAAGTACGGGTGCATGTCGGTGTCGCCCTGGAAGGCCTCCAGGTTCCACATCCCGGCGTGCGAGACGAGGGCCCGGAAGCGGTCGGTGAGGGTCGCGGTGCGGTTGGCGAGGTAGCCGCCGAAGGACCATCCTGCGAGGGCCGTCCGGGTCGTGTCGAGGTCGGCGCGCTCCAGGGCGGCGTCGGTCAGGGCGATGACGTCGGTGTAGGGCCGGCCGCCGTAGCTGCCGCGGCCCCGTTCCTGCATGCGTTGCCCGTATCCGCTGGACAGGGCCGGGTCGGGCAGCAGGACGGCGTAGCCGCGGGCCGCGAACGGCCAGGGGTTCCACTGCCAGGGCCAGGCGCTCCAGGACCCCTGGGGCCCGCCGTGCACCTCGACGAGGAGAGGTACCGGGTGTCCGGCTCCGGCGCCCTCGGGCAGGACGAGCCAGGCGCGCAGCGGGAAGCCGTCGTCCGCGGTCGTGTGCACCTCGGTCAGGGTGCCGGGGAGGGGGCCGAGGTCGCCGATCGGCTTGAGGGGGACGGGGTGTTGGCCGGTCCTGGTGGCGTCCAGGCGGACCGCCTGCGGTGGGCTGTCGAGGGTGCTGCGCAGTGCGTACAGCGTGGCGCCGTCGGGCGTCACGCAGAGGGAGGTGTAGGCGCCGGAGGCGGTGAGACGGGTGACCGTGCCGTCCGGGTCGCGGCGGAAGACCGGGCAGTGGCCGCGTTCGTCGCCGGTGAACCACAGGGTGGCGTCCCCGGGTATCGGCGAGGGGATCGCCGTTCCCGGCCAGGGCCAGTTGTCGAAGTCCGGCAGGAGGTCGGTCTCCTCGCCGGAGCCGGGGTCGAAGGCCACGACAGTGACCCGCCACTCGCTGTCGTACGTCTCCTCTTTCTGGCGTTGGCAGATCAGGCGGGTGCCGTCGGCGGTGAACACCGGGCGGTGGTACAGGTGGCCCGGGCGGGAGAGGGCGTGGCGTTCCTTGCCGGTGGCCGCGTCGGCGATCACCACGGTGTTCGTGTCGGGGGCGGTGCCGGTCGGGGCCCGGGTGTAGGCGACCACCATGGCGTCCGGTGAGAGGGCCATGTCCCCGGCGCCTGCGAGGCCTTGGCCGCCGGCGTCGACCGGCGGGGCGTCCGGGTGGAGGAGGAAGGTGTGCGGTTCGCCGGGGCCGAGGTCCACGCCGTCGGCGCGGGTGGGGGTCGTTTCGTGCAGGACGGCGCTGACGGCGGACCGGCGACGCTTCCCTAGGAGGTCGCCGTGTGTCCGGGCGTCCTCGGTGCCGGGGATCAGGGCGGCCGAGTAGGCGAGCGTGCTGGAGTGGGCGGCGGCGGTGAACGCGGTGACACCGCCGGGGTGGTGCACCATCCTCTCGGCCTCACCGTGGTCGGAGAGAGCCCACAGTGACGCTCCCGACGACTCGTGGGTCTCCCGGTCGGAGAGAAACAACAGGGTGCCGGCGGTGAACACCGGGGCCCGGTCGCCCTGGACGGACCCGGTCACGGGGTGGGACTCGCGCTCCCCGGCCGGGTCCACCTCCCACAGCTCCGACACGTACCGGGTGCCCTCGTCGCCGAGGCGCTGCACGGACGCGACCAGGCGGGTGCCGTCGGGCGCCAGGGTCAGGCCGGTAAGGCGCGGTTGTTCCACGAGGCGGTGGTGGAAGGTGCTCGGGTTGTCGACCATGGTGGTCATCCTGCCCGCGGTGCTTCAGGCGGCGAACCCGATCGCGGTGACGAACTCGTACTCTCCCCACTGGCTGCCGAGATCCACCACGACGTCGTTGACCCACGCCTCGTCGAGCGCGGAGTCGTCGCCCGCGGCCCAGGCCCGCACGATGCGGTCCCAGTGACGGACGTTCAGGGTGCGGTACTCGATCGCGCGCTGGTGCGGCCGGGGTACCTGGCTCTGGTTGAGCGGGTGGAACTCGACGCGGGTGCCCCGCCCTTCGCGGGTGAGGCGTACGAGCAGATAGCGCGCGACATTCTGCCGGCGCACGGTGCGGTACGCGCTCTCGATCTTCTCCAGGTTCCGCTTCGAGGGGCTGCGCCGTTCCTCCAACCACGCCTTGAGCGTGCGGTCCGTGACGGTGAGGCCCGCCTCGCGGGCGGTGGCGCGGGAGTGCTCGGTGCGGGTGAGGTAGTGCAGCCGGGCCAGCAGGCCGCGCCGGGTGGTGATCGGGGTGGCGATGAACGTGGCGAGCGCGTCGAGCCGGTGGGCCACGGCCTCGTGTCCCCTGATGCCCCGGGCCCCGTACTTCCCGAACTCGATGTTCCGCTCCGGCACCCCGTCTCCTTACGTCTGCCGCTGATGGGAGGATGCTCGCTGACCTGCGTCGCAGGTCACCCAGAGGCTACAGCCACGCCGGCTCACGCGTCCTCCGCGGTGGTGCCGACGGTGTAAGTGTCCTTCACCTTCACCTCGGTGACACCCCGTCCCTCGGCGAACACCGCACGCCAGTCACCGCTCACGTGCAGTTCGTCGGTGCCCATGGCGCGGACCACCGTCAGGCCCTCGTCGTAGGCCCGATGCGCCTTCCACCACAGGTTGACGAACGCCTGGGAGCGGATCAGGTGCATCCAGTCGGCGCGGTACAGCTCCCGGTTGTAGTTCGACTCCCCCATCGTGGAGACGAACTTGCTGTACATGGCCTTGACGTATTCCAGGGTCACCTCGTCGTCCTCGGCGATCGCTCGGTCACGGGCGTCCTTGAGGGTGATGCGGAACTTCTCCAGGAGGTTCTCCGTGGCGCCCGAGGTCCAGGACTCGTGGATCTCGGGAGGGTCGCACAGCCCGTACCGGGGGCCCGCCAGTCGCAGCAGCAGGCGCAGGGTCGGCTCGGTCACCCACAGCGGGCCCGGCTCGTCGCGGCTGCCGAGCGGGTTCGGCAGGTAGGCGTCGTGCTCCCAGGCGGACGGGGTGATCAGGTGGACGCCGGCGCGGCGGCGGTCGTGGGCGTCGCCGGTGGAGTGCTCCAGCTGCCCGAGCGGCAGATGCGTCTTGAGCGCGGACAGGTAGGCGCCGTTGACGTCCAGCGCGGTCACCTCGTGTGCACCGGGCGGGAGTTCGGGCCTGGTCCACTTGGGGCGGGCCTCCCAGATCTCGTCGGCGCCGCGCGCGGTCTGCTTGCGGAGGACGTCGGGCAGCCAGGGGTGCGCGACGACGTCGTACCGGCCGCCTTTGCGGGTGTGGTCGAGCAGCGCCATCGCGTCCGGGATCGCCCGTTTGACCAGCGCGGCGGTCGCCGCCTCCACGTCGCCCGAATGCTGGTCGAGGGCGGCCGCGACGGCGGAGCCGATCAGGTCCGGGGTGTCGGCCTGCTGCACTCGGCGGCCCACGGGTACGACCTTCACGCCGCGGGCCGGGGAGTCGGCGGTGGCCGGCCGGCGCGGCTGCCGTCGGGCGGCGGGCTCGGGAACCGCCGGCTGTGCGGGTTCGCCCGTGCCGCACTCGGCGGGGTCGAGGTGCTGGGGGAACCCCTCGACCTGATGGCGGGCCGGTTGCCCGCACAGGACACAGGGCTGCGGGTCGGACAGCTCGTCGACGTCGTCCAGAATCCCGTCCCGGTCGGCGTCCTCCTGGTCCTCCGCCTCGTCGGGTTCGTCGTCCGCGTCCTCGACGGCGCCCATGGGCTCCTCGGCCGCTGCCGCCAGCTTCGTCCGGGCTCCGTCGAGGAAGTAGGCGTATTTCTCGCGTACTTGCCCGCTCGGCTCCCGTCCCGACTCCCAGCCCCCCACCGTCGACGCGCTGACGTTCAGGACCTTCGCGAGCTGGGCGCGGGAGACGTTCAGTTCCTCGCGCAGGGCGCGCCGTTCCTCGACGGATGGCAGCGGGACCTCCTGCCTGGCCTCGGCGAGCAGGGCGTCGATCGCGTCGAAGCCGGTCATCGGGCTCCTCCGTCCTGGACGGCGGCGGAGCGCGCGGCGTCGACAGCGCGGCCGGGGACCCGGCGGCGCGGCACGGGAAGGGTCTCGGTGGCCCGGGTGGGTCCGGCAAGGAGGTCGAGCGGGTCGATGCCGTAGTGCGCGGCGACGGCGTCGCAGTCCGCCAGGCTCCAGGCGGCGGTGCCGGACTGACGGCGGCTCACCTGAGCCTGGCTCACACCCAGGGCGCCGGCCAGTTCCGTCTGCGACTCCCCGGTCGCGTGCAGGAGGGCTGCCACCGCCGATCGCACCCGCTCGTCAAGCGTCATCCGCATGGCGTGGAACCTACCACTCCGAACGCACCGGCTATGCGTGACACGCATACCGCACATGAAGAGTCGGAAGTGGCGGCCAGGTGCCCTTGGCGACGGTTTCTGTGTACGTACACATTCGACCAGCACGCCATCTGGGCTTCTAACCTCGATGAAATACAGCTGACACACGTATTTACAGTGCCCTCGACCTCTCCTACTGTGATCGTTCACAGACCCATCCCTACATGCGCATGTCAGGCCAGCCCCGACTTAGCGCCGTCTCGATCAAAGGAGGTCGGGATGACCGTGAACGGTCCGCGCCGCATCGTGAAGGCCGCCATGCTGTTGGCCGCACTCGCTCTGCCCGCATCCCTGCTCACCACGCCCACCACCGCCTCCGCGGCCGGTTCGCTCACCATGCGCGGTGCCGACGTGTCGACCGCCCAGCGCGCCCTCGACCTCGGCGCCAAGTATTACGACGCGAGCGGCACCGCCAAGGACCCGCTGGACATCCTCAAGGGCCTCGGCGTCAACTACGTCCGCCTGCGGGTGTGGAACAACCCCGCCAGCGGCTACAACAACAAGGCCAAGGTGCTGTCGTACGCGAAGCAGGTGAAGGCCAAGGGTCTGAAGCTGCTGGTCGACTTCCACTACTCCGACACCTGGGCCGACCCCGGCAACCAGAACAAGCCCGCCGCCTGGGCCGGCCACACCATCAGCCAGCTGCAGACCGACGTCTACAACTACACGTACGACGTCTGCAACAGCCTCAAGTCGCAGGGCACCACCCCGGACAGCGTGCAGATCGGCAACGAGATCAACGTCGGCATGCTGTGGAACGAGGGCAAGGTCGTCAACAACGACTTCACCAACCTCAGCCTGCTGCTCAAGTCCGGCTACAACGCGACCAAGGCATGCAACAGCGGCACCCAGGTGATCATCCACACCGCCGACGCCGACAGTGACGCCAACGCCCGCTGGTTCTACGACGGCATCAAGGCCAAGGGCGTCAACTGGGACATCACCGGGCTGTCCTACTACTGCCCCTGGCACGGCACGATCGCCAACATGGGCAGCGTGGTGGCCGACGTCAAGTCCCGCTACGGCAAGGACGTGATCATCGCCGAGACGGCCTACCCGTTCACCTCGGCCAACGCGGACAGCACCACCAACTCCATCACCACCGGCTGCTCGGGCTATCCGCTCTCGTGGCAGGGGCAGGCGGACAACTTCACCGCCGTGCAGAACGCCGCGCGCAGCAACGGCGCGATCGGGGTCTTCTACTGGGAGCCGACCTGGTACGCGGTGACCGGCAACGGGTGGAACCCGGCCGACATCAACAACAGCGGCAACGGCTGGGACAACATGGCCGTCTTCAACTGGACCGGCAATGTGAACCCGAACATCAAGTGGACCCCATAACAGCCGACTTGGACCAGGACGGCACCACCCCCGGGCGGTGCCGTCCGTCGTTCCTGTCACGTTCCAAAGGATCGGGTCGGCAATCACCCCCCGCCATGGGGGCACCGCAGCGGGTGACATTACCCTGTGGTACGCCTGATCGAGGGAAGGAAGCCATGGGGGTTCAACTGAACAGCGGCGCGCCAGCCGATCACGGGTCGCTGGAGTCGATGAGCCTCGAGCCGCTCATGACCCGCGACTACGAACGCGATCCGGCGATCGTGTACGAGCGTCTGCGGCGGACCCACGGTCCGGTCGCGCCGGTCGATCTGCTGGGCGTGCCCGTCTGGCTCGTGCTGGGCTACGAGGAGTCGCTGGAGGTTCTCCGTGACGACCACGCATGGCCGAAGGGGCTGGAGAACTGGCGGGCGCGCAGGGAGGGCCGGCTGCCGGCGGACTGGCCGCTGGCGCCGTCGCTGGACGTCAACCACATCCTGATCCAGGGCGGTGAGGGGTACCGCGGCCTGAAGGTGGCCTGGGACACCGCGCTGCGGCCGTTCCAGGACCCCCGGCACCCCGTGGCCAAGCAGCTCAAGGCGCGCATCACCCGTGACGCCGACGAGCTGATCACCCTGTTCACCCAGGGCGGCCGTACCGGGTGGGCGGATCTGTCGGCGCAGTTCTCGCGGCCGTTGCCGCTGATGGTCGCCAGTCATCTGCTCGGCTTCCCGGGCTCGCAGCACGACGACGCGCTGATGGACATGTGGCGGGTGCTGGACGCGGGACCGGACGCGGGGCCCGCGCTGGAGCGGCTGCTGGCGACGCTGTCGGAGCTGGGCGAACTGAAGATGAAGGAGCCCGGCGACGACTTCCCCTCCTATCTGCTCGCCTCCCATCCCGGCCTGAGCGTCGAGGAGTTGTCGCGCGAGCTGATGATGCTGCTGGGGATGACCTCGGACCACGTCGGCATCCTGATCTCCAACACCGTCGTCGAGGTCATCACCGGGAACCTCCCCCCGAGCGCCGGTCTGTCCGCGGGGCTGATCAGGGAGACCATGAACCGGGTGGTGATGCAGAAGCCGCCGCTGATCAACTTCGTCCCGAGGTTCCCGGTGGCCGACATGCGGCTCGGCGGGTACACCGTCGCGGCGGGCGATCCGGTGTGGGTGTCGGTCGGTGCCGCGCACGCGGACCCGGCGTTCGCCGAGAAGGTCTGCCCCGAGTCGACCATCAGCACGCGGGCGCATCTGTCCTGGGGTGCCGGGCCACGGCAGTGTCCGGCCCGGGAACTGGCCGGTGGCGCGGCGGCGATCGGGGTGAGCAGGCTCTTCGAGCGGCTGTCCGGGATGGAGTTGTCGCTGCCCGTCGACCAACTGCCGTGGCGGTCCTCGCCCTTCATGCGGGGACTGCGGTCGCTGCCGGTGCGGTACACGCTTTCGGACGCGCCCGCGCTGCCGGTGCCCCCTCCCCCGGCCCGGCCCGCCACGGCCGGTCCCGCCCAGGCCTACGAGAACGCGGTACGGCCGCGTTCGTCCCTGTGGCGTTACCTGGCGGGGCTCGTGCGGGGGCGGTAGGCGGTCCTGGGACGCCGTAGCGGGCCACTGCCTCGGGGGAGTTCGTGGCCCGCTCGGTGCGGCGGTGGGGCCGGTCAGCCGACGGGGGGCGTGCGGATCGCGGCGATGTCGAACTGGAGGCGTACTTTCTCGCTGACCATGGCACCGCCCTCGGCGAGCTTGGTGCTGTAGGTCAGGCCCCAGTCGGAGCGGTTGATGGTGGTGGTGCCGTCGAAGCCGGCCCGTTGGTAGCCGAAGGGGTCGGTGACATGGCCTATGTAGGTGAGTTCCAGGAGGACGGGGCGCGTGGTCGCCTTGATGGTGAGGTCGCCGGTCATGCGGTACACGTCGGGGCCTGCGACCTCGACGGCGGTGCTGGCGAACCGCATGCGCGGATAGGCCGCGGCGTCCAGGAAGTCACGGCCCACGAGGTGGCCGTCCCGCTGTTCCACGCCGGTGTCGACGCTGCCGGTGGAGATGATGATCTCCGCCTGCGAGCGGGACGGGTCGCGGCCGTCGAAGTACAGACGGCTCTGGTACTCCAGGAACGCTCCGCGCACGGTGGTGACCATGGCGTGGCGTACGGAGAATCCGATCCTGCTGTGGGCGGGGTCGATGGCCCATTCCCCGGTCAGGGCCGCCATTCCGGGGTCCGGGAGGACGGCTGTGGCAGTGGCCGACGACCCGGTGGGGGGCTGGGCGTCGGCGGCGGGTTCCGTGCGGTCGGCGCGACGGAACGGGGTGCCACGGTTGAACAAGTTCATGCATCACCTAATTACTGCACGGGAGTTGTCGCCGCAAGCCGTGATCCGCTGTCGACGAAATATCCACGCATTCGTCACACGTTTTCCGGAAGGCGGGAGGAAATCGGCTAGTCGGCACCGACAAGGGCGCGCACTTCGAAGTCCTCGTATGTCTCCTTTGTTTCGGGACGGCTGAGTATCGAACCGAGCCAGCCGAGGGCGAAGCCGGCCGGGATGGAGACGATTCCGGGATTCTGCAAGGGAAACCAGGCGAAATCGGCGTCCGGGTAGAACGAGGCGGGCGCGGAGGAGACGACCGGGGAGAACACGACGAGCAGGACGGAGCAGAGCAGACCCCCGCAGAGGCTGAGGAGGGCGCCCTGCGCGGTGAAGCGCCGCCAGAAGAGGCTGTAGACGAGGGTGGGGAGGATCGCGGACGCGGCGATGGCGAAGGCCAGGAAGGCGAGGGTCGCGGAGTTGGCGCCCCAGGAGATGAGGGCGAGCAGCATGCCTAGGATGCCGATGACGGCCGCAGCGAGGCGGGCCACGGCCAGCTCCTCCGTCTCGGTGGCCCTGCCCTTGCGGATCACCTCGCCGTAGAGGTCGTGGGCGAGGGAGGAGGCGGCGGCCAGGGTGAGGCCCGCGGCGACCGCGAGCAGGGTGACGAAGGCGAGGCAGGACAGCAGGGCGGTCAGGACGGCGCCGCCCAGTTCGTGCGCCAGCAGGAGCACGGCGGCGTTGCCCGTGCGGTCCTTCTGCGCGATGGTGTCGCTGCCCAGGGCGGCGGCCGCGCCGAGTCCGAGGACGCCGGCCGCCAGGCAGACGAGACTGACCAGGCCCATGGCCCACACCACCGAGGTGCGCAGGACGTCGACCGACTTCGGGGCGAGCAGCCTCATCATCACGTGCGGGAGGGCCGCGAGGCCGAGCACGATGGCCAACTGGAGGCTGAAGAAGTCGAGTTTGCTGGTGACGCCGGCGCCGTAGCGGAGCCCGGGCTCCAGGAACCGTGCTCCCTGCCCGCTGTTGTCGGCGGCGGCGGCGAGCAGGTTCTGGAAGTTCCAGTCGAAACGGTGGAGCACCATCACCGCGGTCACGGTGACGCCGGAGATGAGCATGACCGCCTTGATGACCTGGATGAAGGTGGCTCCCGGCATGCCTCCGATGGCGGCGTAGACGATGACAATGGTACCGATGACGACGACGCACAGGGTGCGGGTGGCAACGCTCGGCTCACCGGTGAACTGCGTCAACAGGGCGACGCTGCCGACGAGTTGGGCGACCAGGTAGAGGGTGGTGATGACCAGCGTGCACAGCGCCAGGGCGAGCCGGACCGGCCGCTGCATCCGCGACAGGCGCACCGCCAGGGTGTCGCCGAGGGTGAACTTGCCCGTGTTGCGCAGGGGCTCGGCGATCAGCAGCAGGACCATCATCCAGGCGACCGCGGTGCCGCACAGGTAGAGCAGTCCGTCGTATCCGGTCAGGGCGACCAGGCCGGTGCTGCCCAGGAGCGTCGCGGCCGACAGGTAGTCCCCGCACATCGCCAGCCCGTTGCGCAGCGGGGACATGGCGCGGTTGCCGAGGTAGAACTCGCCGATCTCGTCGCGTTGGGGTGCGGTCAGCAACGCGGTGAACAGGGTCACGACGACGACCGACAGGAAGAGCACGAACGTCAGTTGCAGGCTGAGGCGGTCCGTGACGGAGGCGCCGAGTGTCACCACGGGCGGAACTCCTCACCGCGGGGGGCGGTGCGCGCCTCGAAGGCCGCGCGCTCGCGGTGTGTGCTCCCGTGGTGGCGGGCCAGGCCGCGCAGTCCGCGGACGACCGGGGTGACGTGGGTGCGCATGTGCACGAGGTACCGCCACGCGATGACACCCATCAGCACGAACTGTCCGAGGCCCAGGGCCAGGCCGATCGTGAGGTGGCCGCTCAGGGAGGTGTTCATCAGGGCGGGCAGGAAGCTGGACAGCAGGACGTACAGGAGGAATCCGCCGACGGCCAGTGCGGTGGCCCGGACGCCGAACCGGCGGTGGGTACGGCGGAGCGACTGATAGGCCGGTTCCCGCGACACCGTCTGCCGGTCCGCCGGTCCGGTGCCTGGTGGGTAGGGGGGCGGCGGCCCGCCGAGCCCCTTGGAGTGCCATGACACATGCACCTTCTTTACTGCCGCGCCGGCCGTCGCCACAAAGGCACGCCGGAGTCATGCACGGAGCGGACTTGTGTGGGGGCGCGAATCTGGAATTCCAGTGATTCGCATTTCGTGCTCGACGACGAGCCCCGCGGGGCGGCCGGCCGGTAGGTCGAGGGGGACGACAAGGTCAGGACCGGGATTGTTGCAGCGCCCCCGTTGAACTATCAACCGGCCGGTCGAACGGAATCGACGGCCTGACTCATTCACACGCTTCGATACATGTACTCGCCATCGCACGGCCTGCGAAAAGGCCGACCTGCGGAATAGGTCTGCACCTTCTCTCCGGCCAGTTTGTCTCAAATGCAGTGCACAGACGACGCCTTGGCCGTACCCGGGCCCTTGTCACCCACGGAGCAAGGCCGGCCCCTCGGGACTCACCTCACGCAAACAGAACCGCGTTCTGCTCGACACGCCTCGGGGCGCTGCCATATTCGAAGGCCACTTCGGAGGTGGTTGTGACACTTGAGGTGACCTCGACACGTCTGCCCGACCGCACCGCCGACCGCGTCCTCGCACTCGAAGCCCGCCGGGCACAGGCCCTGGCCGGGAACGGGCCGAGAAGACGGGGCAGGTTCGGCGCCCGGGAGCGGATCGATCTGCTGCTGGACACTGGATCGTTCACCGAGACCGGCCTGTTCGTGCGGGCCCGCCCGGCCGGGGACGGTGCCCGCCGCCCCTACGGGGACGGTGTGATCACCGGATACGGCACGGTCGACGGCCGTCCCGTGTGCGTGTTCGCCCAGGACTCCACCGTCTTCGGCGGCAGCATGGGCGAGGCCTTCGGTGAGAAGACCGTGGCCCTCATGGACCTCGCCATCCGAACGGGATGCCCGGTCATCGGGCTCAACGACGGTGGCGGCGCCCGCATCCAGGAGGGCGTCGTCTCGCTCGCCCTCTACGCCGAACTGGTGCGCCGCAACGTCCAGGCGTCCGGGGTGATCCCGCAGATCTCCGTCGTCCTCGGCCCCTGCGCGGGCGGCGCCGCCTACTCCCCCGCCATCACCGACTTCACCGTGATGGTGGACGGCGCCTCGCACATGTTCGTCACCGGGCCCGACGTCATCGAGGCGGTCACCGGGGAACGCACCAGCGCCGAGGACCTGGGCGGCGCCCGCACCAGCAACTCCGTCAACGGCAACGCCCACTTCCTCGCCGCCGACGAGGCGGAGGCCCTGGACACCGTACGGGACCTGCTGTCCTACCTGCCCGTCAACAACCTGGAGCGGCCGCCGCAGTACGCCCCCGTGCCGCCCCCGGCCGACGTGGCGCTGGACGAGATCGTGCCGGACCGGCTCAGCCAGGCCTACGACATGCGGGACATCCTGCGGGCGGTCGTCGACGACGGTGAACTGATGGAGATCCAGGCGCTGTTCGCGCCGAACATCATCTGCGCGCTGGCGCTGGTCGAGGGCGCGCCCGTCGGGGTCGTCGCCAACCAGCCGCTGCACGCGGCCGGGGTGCTGGACATCGACGCCTCCGAGAAGGCCGCGCGGTTCGTACGGTTCTGCGACGCCTTCGGTATCCCGCTGCTGACCTTCGCCGATGTGCCGGGCTATCTCTCCGGGGTCCGTCAGGAGCAGGCCGGGATCATCCGGCGCGGCGCCAAACTGCTGTACGCGTACGCCGAGGCGACCGTGCCGAAGGTGACGGTGGTGGTGCGCAAGGCGTACGGCGGCGGATACGCGGTGATGGGCTCCAAGCACCTGGGCGCCGACATCAACCTCGCCTGGCCCACCGCACGGATCGCGGTGATGGGAGCCGAGGGGGCGGTGGGCGTGCTGCACCGGCGTGAACTGGCCGCCGCCGACGACCCGGAGGCGCTGCGGGCCCGACTCGTCGACGCGTACGAGAGCACCCACGGCACGCCCTATCTCGCCGCCGAACGCGGGTACGTCGACGCCGTCATCGCCCCGCACGACACCCGCGACCACATCTGCCGTGCCCTGCGCGCACTGCGTGGCAAGCGCGCCCCGATGCCGGAGCGCCGGCACGGCAACATCCCGCTCTGACCCGCACCCCGGCCAGCCGAATCCCGCGATGTGAGGAGCCGTACCCGATGCAGAGCCGCCGCCCCCCGCTCGCCCCCGCGTTCCGCAGCCTGCCGGAGTACGTGCGGCACTGGGCCGAAAGCACCCCCGACCGCCGGGCGTTCACCTTCGTCGACCATCCCGCGCCGCACTCGCGCGGTGTCCACCGCACCCTGACCTGGCGCCGACTGGACGTGCGGGTACGGGCGGTGGCCGCACGGCTGGCCGAGGAGGCCGAGCCCGGGTCGCGGGTCGCGCTGCTGTGCCCCCAAGGTCTGGACTACGTCACCGGGTTCCTCGGCGCGCTCGCCGCCGGCCTGGTCGCCGTTCCGATGTATCCGCCGGGTCTGCCCGGGCACGGCGACCGGCTGTCGGCGGTCCTGGCCGACGCGCGCCCGGCAGTCGTCGTGACGACCGGTCATTTGCTCGATGAGGTACGGGACTTGTGCGCCGACTCCGCCGCGCGGTTCGTCGCCGTGGACCAGGTGCCCGACAGCGCCGCCCGGGAACTGCCCCCGGTCGACGGCGAGATCGCCTACCTCCAGTACACCTCGGGCTCCACGCGCACCCCGGCAGGCGTGGAGATAGGACACGCCAACGTCGTCGCCAACGCCCGTCAGGCGCTGGGCGCCTACGGTGCCGACGTCCGACCGGTGACCTGTGTGGGCTGGCTGCCGCTCTACCACGACATGGGGCTCGTCCTGAGTGTCGCCGCCCCGGTCGTGCGAGGGCTGCTGTCGGTGCTCATGGACCCGGTCTCCTTCCTGCACGAACCCGCGCGCTGGCTACGGCTGTTGTCCGCGCATCCGGGGGCGTTGAGCGCGGCGCCCAACTTCGCCTACGACTACTGCGCCTCGGTGGTGACCGACGCGCAGAAGGCGGATCTGCGCCTGGACGGGGTCTTCGCGCTGATCAACGGCAGCGAGCCGGTGCGCCCCACCACGGCCGACAGGTTCCACGCCGCGTTCGCCGGTCAGGGGCTGGTGGCGGAGACCCACTGTCCGTCGTACGGGCTCGCCGAGGCGACGGTCTTCGTCAGTGCCGCCCGGCCCGGGAAGCCGTTGCGCCGGTTCGCGCTGGACCGGGACGCGCTCACCGAGGGCAAGGCGCTGCCCGCGCGGCCCGACGACCCCCGGGCCGTACTGCTGGCCGGCTGCGGTGCCCCGGCGGGACAGCGGGTGCGGATCGCCGATCCCGTGTCCCGTGCCGTCCTGTCCGAGGGGGAGGTCGGTGAGATCTGGGTGCAGGGCCCCAACGTGGGGCGCGGCTACTGGAACCGGGAGGAGCAGACCCGGCGCGTCTTCGGGGCCGCCCTCGCGGAGGCTCCCGGCGGCTGGCTGCGCACCGGCGATCTGGGCACGGTCCTTGAGGGGCAGCTGATCGTCACCGGGCGGCTCAAGGACCTCATCGTCGTCGACGGCCGCAACCACTATCCGCAGGACCTGGAGGCCACCGTCCAGGAAGCGCATCCGGCGGTACGGCGTGACCGGCTGGCCGCGTTCGGCGTGGCGGGCGGGGGCGGTGAGCGGGTGGTCGTGGTGGCCGAGCACGCGCGGACGACGAGCCTCGCCGAGATCGACGTACCGGCTCTGGTGCGGGGCGTGCGAGCGGCCGTGTCGGGGCGGCACGGGCTGCGGCTCGCCGATGTCGTCGTCGTCCCGCCGGGCACGGTTCCCCGCACGTCGAGCGGCAAGGTGTCCCGGGCGCTGACGCGTGAACGGTATCTGGCGGGCGTCTACGCGGCGGGCGGCGCCGCGTGAGGCCCGTGGACGCGGGTGCGGTGCGCCGGCTGGTCGTGGAGCGGGTCGCCGCGTGGACCGGTACGGCCGCGGCGGAGGTGCCGACGGACCGGCCGTTGGCGGACCTCGGCATGTCCTCGCGGGAGGCCGTCGTGCTGGCGGGTGAGCTGTCCCGGCTGACGGGCCGGGAACTGCCGGCGACGTTGCTGTGGGAGGCGCCCACCGCCGACGCGCTGGTGGCACTCCTGTGCCGGACGCCGTCCCGGACCGCCCAGGCACCGGCGACACCGACACCGACACCGACGGCTCTCGGCGAGCCCGTCGCCGTCATCGGGGTCGGCTGCCGCCTCCCCGGCGGCGTCCACGGACCGGCCGACTACTGGCGGCTGCTGACCGACGGCGTCGACGCGATCCGCCGGGTCCCCGAGGACCGTTGGCGCGACTTCACCGCCTTCCCGCCCGAGGACGCACTCGCGTACGGCGGCTATCTCGACGACGTCGCAGGGTTCGACGCGGACTTCTTCCGGATCAGCCCGCGCGAGGCGGCCGTGATGGACCCGCAGCAGCGGATCCTCCTGGAGGTCGTGCACGAGACGCTCGCCCATGCCGCCGTCCCGGCCGCCTCCCTCGCGGGCACCGCCACCGGAGTCTTCGTCGGAGTCTCCGCCCCGGAGTACGGCTCGCTCACCGGCGCCGACCCGGCCGCCGTCGACCCCTGGGCACCGGCGGGCGGGGCGCTGAGCGTGACGGCGGGCCGGCTGTCGTACGTGCTGGACACCCGTGGGCCGAGCATGGCCGTGGACACCGCCTGCTCGTCCTCGCTGGTCGCCGTGCACCACGCCTGTATGAGTCTGCGCACCAGCGAGAGCGACACGGCGATCGCCGCGGGCGTCAACCTGCTGCTCTCCCCCACCGTCACCGTGGCGTTCGGCCGGGCGGGCGCCCTCGCCCCGGACGGACGCTGCAAGCCGTTCTCACCGGACGCCGACGGCATCGGACGCGGCGAGGGCTGCGCCGCCGTACTGCTGAAGCGGCTGTCCGACGCCGAGCGGGACGGCGACCGCGTCCTCGCGGTCATCCGGGCCACGGCTGTCAACTCGGACGGCCGCTCCAACGGCCTCCTGGCGCCCAACCCCGCCGCCCAGCAGGCCCTGTTGACCACCGCCTGCGCGCGGGCCGGACTCACCCCCGCCCACATCGACTACGTCGAGGCGCACGGCACCGGCACCCCGCTCGGCGACCCGATCGAGGCGGGCGCGCTCGGCGCGGTGCTCGGCGCGGGCCGCGACCCCGACCAGCCGCTGCTGCTCGGCTCGGTGAAGTCGAACCTGGGGCACCTGGAGTCCGCCGCGGGCATCGCCGGGCTGGTGAAGACGGTGCTCGCCCTGCACCACGACGTCATTCCACCGTCCCTGCACTGCTCCGAGGGCAGTGCCCTGGACGACGTACGGCTGCGGGTGGTGTCCGAGGCCGAGCCCTGGCCGCGCTACGGCGGTTCCGCCACCGCCGGGGTGTCCGGGTTCGGGTTCGGCGGCACCAACGCCCATGCGGTGCTGGAGGAATGGCGGCCCGATGTCCTGCCCGCGCGCCCGGCCGAGGAACCCGGTGCCCGCCTCCACCTCCTGTCCGACCTGGACGAGGAGCGGCTGCGGGACACCGCGGCCCGGCTCGCCGACTGGGTCCGCACAGCGGCCGCGCATCCGGAGGACGTGGCGCGCACGCTGGCCGGGCGGGTCGGCCGCGGGAGTGCGCGGGCGGCGGTGGTCGCGCGGGACCGGGCGGAACTCGCCGACGGACTGGACGCGTTGGCCCAGGGCCGCCCACACGGACGGGTCGTGACCGGCGAACGCGATCTCGCGGGGCGCGGGCCGGTGTGGGTCTTCTCCGGGTACGGCAGCCAGTGGGCCGGGATGGGACGCCGGTTGCTCGCCGAGGAGCCCGCGTTCGCCGCGGCCGTGGAGAAACTCGACGCCGAGTGCGGGCTGTCCCTGTACGACCGTCTCGTGTCCGGGAGCGAACTCGACCGGCTGGAGGTCTCCCAGCCCGTGCTGTTCGGACTCCAGGTGGCGCTGGCCCAGTTGTGGCGTTCCTACGGTGTCGAGCCCGCCGCCGTGATGGGCCACTCCCTGGGCGAGGTGGCGGCTGCGGTGTGCGCGGGCGCCCTGGACGTGTCGGACGGCGCCCGGATCGTCGCCGTACGGGCCCGGCTGCTCAGCGGGTTGCAGGGCGGGGCGATGGCGGTCGTCGACCTGGACGACGGTGAACTCGACGCGCTGGCCCGGGACTTCCCCGGTGTGCACGTCGCCGTGCACTCCTCGCCCGGCCAGAAGGTCGTCACCGGTGAGGAGCGCGCGGTGGCACGACTTGTGCGGTGGCTGGAGGGCGAAGGGCGGGCGGCACGGTCCATGCGGGTCGTCGGCGCCGGGCACTCTCCTCAAGTCGAGCCTTTGTTGGCCGAGTTGACCGAGTCCTTGGCGGACATCGGAGGCAGACCGGCGCGCGTGCCCGTCTACTCCACCGTCCTGGACGACCCGCGCGGCGACAGTGTCTTCGACGCTGCGCACTGGGCCGCGAACCTGCGGCGTCCCGTACGGCTGGACCGGGCCGTCGCCGCGGCCGCCGCCGACGGTCACACCGCCTTCGTCGAGATCTCGCCCCACCCGGTCCTGGCCCGGGCAATCACCGACACCGCGCCCGGCGCCGTCGCGATCGGCACGCTCCGGCGGGACGCCGACACCGGCGCCGACTTCCTCACCCGGGTGGGGGCGCTGTACTGCGCGGGCGGCCGGCTGCCGCTCCCGGCCGGACAGGTCATCGATCTGCCCGCGCCCCGCTGGAAGCACGTGCGGCACTGGTGGACGGACGGGCGGGCGGCGGTGCCCACGAAGGTTCCGGGCCCGGAAGCACGGGCCGGCGAGGTAAGGGCCGGCGAGGTGCAGGCCGGTGAGGACACGTCCGTCGCCGCCCGGGTGTGCCGCCACATCGCCGCCGTCACCGGCCATCCCACCGGCCGTGTCACTCCCGGCACCGCGCTGGCCGACCTCGGCCTGGACTCCCTGATGGCGGTCCGGATCCGCACCGCCCTGGAACGCGAGTTCGCCGTCGAACTGCCCCTGCGCGAACTGCTGGGCGCCCGCACCGTCGAGGAAGTGGCCGGTCGCCTCCGACCGGCTCCGCCCACGGCCCTGACACGCCCTCTCCGCGCCACCGGCTCCCTGCCACCCCTGTTCCTGGTGCACGCCGCCGGCGGAACGACGGACGTCTACCGGGCGCTCACCGAACGCCTGGGCGGCGAGCGGCCCGTGCACGGTCTCGAACGCCTCGACGACGCCCGCACGGTGACCGAGAAGGCACGCCGCTACGCCGAGGCCGTCACCGCCGTCCACCCCGACGGGCCCTGTCTGCTGGGAGGCTGGTCCTTCGGCGGCTTCGTCGCCCAGGAGACGGCACGTCACCTCACCGCCGCGGGACGGGACGTACAGCTCGTCGTGCTGATCGACTCCGTCCGGCCGCTGCCCCGGCCGGACCGCACACCGGCCGACCGGACCCGCGACCACTTCGAGGGGTTCGCCCGCCACGTCCACGACGCCTACGGGGTCCGGCTGGAGCTGCCGTACGACGACCTCGTCGCGATGGCCGACGACGCCGAGCGCATCGACACCGTGCTGCGGATCCTGAGAACGGCCGCCGACGTGCCGCCCGCCGCCCTTCAGCACCAGCGCGCCTCCTACCTGGACCTGAAAATCGGCGAGGCGCACCGGCCGGGCCGCTACGACGGGCCGGTGGTCCTGTACCGGGCCACGGAGCCCGCTCCGCACACCGTGCGTGATCCCGCCTACGAACGCGACGACGAGGCACTGGGCTGGGACGAGGTGTGCCCGCGCCTGACCGTCGTACCGGTCACGGGGCACCACCTGTCGCTGCTCGATGCGCCACACGTCGACGAGATCGCCGCCCACCTGGGGCGGCGGCTCGCCGAAGGGACCCGCTGAACGTGATCCGAGGAGAGCCGCCATGCACCGTCGCACCACCGGAGTGTCCCGACGTACCGTCACCAAGGCCGCGGCAGGTGCCGGTCTCGCCGTCCTGTTCGGCGCCCGGAACGCCTCGGCGCTCGGGTCCCGCACCGTCGACGTGTCCGTGCCCTCAGCCGCCCTGGGCCGCAGCGCGCCGGTACGGCTGATCCTGCCGACGGGGTTCGACACCCAGCCCACGCGCACCTACCCCGTCCTGTATCTGCTGCACGGGGCCCACGACGACTACACGTCCTGGACCCGGGAGACGGACATCGAGGCCTTCACCGCGGGCCGCGACCTGATCGTGGCGATGCCCGACGGGGGACCCACCGGGATCCCGACCGCCTGGCGCGGCGGGCCCGACTACGAGACCTTCCAGCTGTCGGAGGTCCCGGCGCTGCTCGCCCGCAGCTACCGGGCATCCGGGGTACGGGCCGTCGCGGGCGTGTCCACCGGGGGTTACGGCGCCATGGCGCACGCGGCCCGGCATCCCGGCATGTTCGCCGCGGCGGCCTCCTACAGCGGGATCCTCGACACCATGGCCCCCGGTGTCCCCACCCTGGTCGACGCCATCGTGGCCCGGGAGAACCTGGCCCCCGCCTCGCTGTGGGGCAATCCGTTCCTGAACTTGCTCACCTGGCGCGACTTCAACCCGCGCGACCGTGCCCTGGGGCTTCGGGGCACCGCCCTGTACGTCTCCAGCGGCAGCGGGCTCGCGGGCGGCACCGGCGACTGGCTGCCCGAGGCGTTGGAGAGCGCCCTGTGGCCCTCCGCGCACAGTTTCACCGACACGCTCGCGCTGTTGCGCGTCCCTGTCACGACCCACTTCTACTCGGGAGGCGGACACAGCTGGGCCTACTGGAAGCCGGAGTTCACCGCGTCATGGCCGATGCTCGCCCGTGGACTGGGGGTGGCGGAGTGATGTCGGTCCCGTCGGGGCACGGAACGCAACGCAGGGGTCGTCCGTCCAACACGGGACTTACCCCTCGCCCCACGGGCACCAGCCCGCGGGTGAGCCGCTTCCGGGTGAAAGGAGGGTCCCCCTTGGCCACCCCCGCCCCGCACGGGACCCCGAAGGACCTCGGCGCCGCACCGGTCCCGCCCGACCTGGCCGACCTGCTGCGTTCCCAGCTGGAGGAGGTCGCCGACGAGGTCGAGGAGGAGGTCCGCAGGCAGGTGCCCGAGTACGCCCGCCCGGCCGACGGCACCTACCGCGAGCACCTGAGAGCCGGTGTGGTGCAGGCGCTGACCCTGTTCGTCGACCACATCGCCGACCCGCGCGGCCGCGGGGACGCGATCGCGGCGACGTACTACGAGATCGGCCGCGGCGAGGCCCTGGAGGGACGCAGCCTGGACGCCCTGCAGTCCGCGCTGCGGGTCGGCGGGCTGCACGCCTGGCGGATGATGGGCCGTACCGCGGAGGAGGTCGGCCTGGACTCGGCGGCGGTGACGACGCTCGGCGAGCTCGCGTTCCGTACCGTGCACGAGGTCGCGGAGGCGGCCGCCGCCGGATACTCCGAGGCCCGGGCCCACAACACGGACGAGCTGGAACGGCGGCGCAGACGTCTGCTGGACCTGCTGCTCGGCGACGGACCGGTGGCACAGGCGGCGGTGCAGGATCTGGCGCACGGTGCCCGGTGGCAGATACCGGCGCAGGTCGCGGTCGTCGCGCTGGCGGCCACGCCGGAGCAGCGGGAGGAGGACTGGCCGCTGGTCGCCGCGGGAGCGCTCGTGGACATGGAGTCGCGGCCACCGCGGATGCTCATCCCGGATCCGGAGGGTTCCGGGCAGTTCGGGGGCCGGGCGTTCGGTCTCGCGCTGCGCGGGAGGCCGGCGGCGATCGGGCCGACGGTGCCGCTCACACAGGCCGCCCGGTCGCTGCACTGGGCCGGCCGGGCCCTGGGGCTGATGGGGCGCGGGATCCTCCCCCGGACGGGGGTGGTGCGCTGCGCCGACCACCTGTCGACACTGCTGCTGCACAGTGACGAACCGATGCTCGACCATCTGCGTACGCGGGCTCTCGCCCCGCTCGAGTCGGTGTCGGAGGGGCAGCGCGAGCGGCTCGCCGAGACATTGCTTGCGTGGCTGCTCAGCGGCAGCAATGTCCCCGATGTGGCCGCCCGTCTCCATGTCCATCCGCAGACTGTGCGTTATCGGCTGCGCCAGTTGGAGAAGGTCTTCGGTGATGCCCTGCACGATCCGGGTTCTCGCCTTGATCTCATTCTGGCACTCACCACCGCACAAAAGAACGAGGAATTCCTGAATTCCCGTCCATAACACCGGACACGGTCAGGCGAATACGTTCGGGTCATCCTTTCCACAGGCGTTCCACACGCCCCACCCTCAAAGGATCCCCCCATGCGTATTCGCTTGTGCCTCGCCGCGCTCTCGCTGGTCGGCGGAGCTTCGGTGGCCACCGTCGCGGCACCGTCGGCATCCGCCGCGGCCTGCTCGGACATCGACGTCGTCGCTGCCCGCGGCACGCTCGAGCCGGGCGATCTCGGCCTGATCGTCGGCGACCCGGTCTACTCGGCCCTGCAGAAAAAACTCACAGGCCGCAGTGTCACCGGCTACAAGGTGAACTATCCCGCGGACCTTTCCCTCACGTCGGCCGCGCAGGGCAACGCGGATCTGGTGAACCACGTGAACAGCCAGGCGGCCTCGTGTCCGAACCAGCGTTTCGTTCTGGTCGGCTATTCGCAGGGCGCGAACGTCGTCGACAACTCCATCGGCATCAGCAGCGCCGGTGCGGTGGTCGGCAGTCCCATCGTGGCCACCATTCCCGCAGCCCTGCAGTCACGAGTGGCCGCGGTGCTGCTGTTCGGCAACCCGATCCGGGCGCTCGGCAAGAGCGTCACCGGCACCTACCAGAGCCGCACCATCGACTTCTGCGCGAAGGGTGACCCCGTCTGCGAGGCGGGCGGCAACGACACGCTGGCCCACCTCGGCTACACGGCGAACGCCGACGCGGCGGCGACCTTCGCCGCGGGCAAGGTCTGAGTGACAGCGTGAGGAAGGGCCCGGGAGGAGTTTTCCTCCCGGGCCCTTCCTCACGCCGCCGGGGCTATCGGGGTGTGCGGGCGAACTGCGTCAGTGCGGTGGACACCGGCTCGGGCCGGCCGTTGTTCTGGACCGGCGCCGCCGTCAGCACGTCGAGGTGCTGGTAGCCGTCGGCGACCACGGGATGCAGATCGGCGGGGACCCGGCCGGCGAGCAGTCCGTCGCCCGCGAGGACCGTCAGGGTCGGGTTCGCGGTGAGCCCGTCGGGGTGCACGACGAGCCGCTTGACCTGCGGGGAGGTGGCCAGTTCGAGGTCGGTGACCAGCTTGGTCGGGAAGTACTGCTCGGTGAAGTCCAGCGGCTGCCCCGCCATGCTGCGCGCCAGCTCCTGGATGTCGGTGACCTCCTTGCCCGGCGCGGTGAACGGCGTTCCGTCCGAGGACCGGTATCCGGGGTCGTCGGGGTCGCCGACACGGTCGTAATCGCGCCACGTGTACAGCGGACCGTGCGGCACGGCCGGGATGGCCTTGTACTCGGTGCCGAAGAGCCCGGGCTGCTGCGAACTCCCATTGGCGGCAGGGAAGTTCTTGTCGGTGATCGGTCCTCCGTCGAAGAAGCCCACGCTGCTCTGCAGGAAGGCGAGCGGGACGGACTGGTCGTCCATCAGCGAGCCGAGGACGGCCTCGTTGGTGAGCCGGAAGTCCTTCACCGCGGGTGAGCCGGTGAGGAACGTGGCGGTGTCCTTGGAGAACAGGAAGCGGTTGGTGGCCTCGATGTTGGTGTCGGCGGGCAGATAGCTCGGCAGGTCGGCCTCGCCGCCCGGGTCCTGCAGGGCACCGACGCCCGCGATGGCGAGCAGGGTCATGGTCTCGGGGTTGAGCAGGACGGGCGCGGACAGTGAGCGCGGGAGCACTCCGCTGTCGAGTCCGGCCTGCACGACTCCGTAACCGAGGCCCACGTCGGGCAGGTTGGTGTCGTCCGGGATGCTGCCGCTCAGGTCGCCCAGCGAGGTGGAGACGGTGGTGTCGAGGGCGAAGTAGCCGGCGCACTGGTTGTGTCCCGCGTCAGTGGTGGTGGCGGGGTCGCCGTCGAAGTCGGCGGTGGCGAAGTATCCGGTGATGACACCGCCGAGCGAGTGGCCGCCGCACAGCACCTTGTTCTTGCGGACGCCCTGGTCGGGCAACTCGGCTGCGAGGAGGTCGTATTCGTCGCGGACGGTCTGCGCGATGCCGAGCTTCGCCATCCACCCGAGCCGGTCGTTGCCGACGAACCCGGCGAAGGTGCGGCCCGCGACCTGCTTGCCGCGGTAGTAGTAGTCGACGGCGGTGTGCTGGTCGCCGGAGGTGATACCGGTGGGGTCCTCAAGGCAGTTGGAGCGCCGGTCCAGGGCCCAGAACTCGATGTGCCGGCCCTGTTCGGCGGCGCGGGTCACGGTGTTGCGGGCGACACTGTCGAAGGCTCCGGCACCCTCCAGGATCCCCGGCTGGGCGACGAGGATCCGGTCGGCGTCGGCCGAATCCGCCGGGCCCGCCGAGGACCGGTAGCGCAGGTACGACAGCCAGTCGCACGCCGCCGGCCGCGCCCCGAACGACGCCGGCAGCGGTGCCTTCACCCGTACGACCGTCTCGGTCACTGCGGCGCTCGACGTCACGGCTGTCTCGGTGCGCGCACTGTCTCCCTGGGCATCCGGGGACGCCACGGTGAACGCCCCGGTGGTCAGCAGCACCGCCAGCGCTGCGGTGCGCCACGTGCTTCCTCTGCTGCGACTCGTGTTCATGCTGGGACCGTAGAGCGGCGCGAGCCGGGCTCCGGGTGGTTGCTCACAAGAACGCAGTGCCTGCCGGCCTCTTTGTCACCAGCCGCAGAGGGGACGTCAGCCGCCGTGCAGGGTGCGGCGCGGCGGGCGGGCGTAGGAGTGCTGGTAGAGGGTGGCGAAGCGGCCCGGATGGTGGAAGCCCCAGCGGGCGGCGATGTCCGTGACCGTGGCACCGTCCTCGGGGTCGGCTGCCGTCAGCTCGTCGTGGGCGTGGGACAGACGGACCTTCCGGAGGTGTTCCAACGGGGTGCTGTCCAGGTGCCGGCGGAAGGCGTACTGAAGCGCGCGGACGCTGACGTGGGCCGCCTCCGCGATCCCGGCGACGGTCAGCGGCTGGTCCGCGTGGTCGTCGATGTGGGCGAGGGCGCGGCGCAGGGCGCCGGGGTGGGCGTCCTGGCGGTCGGCGCCCGTGGGCCCGGCGGTCGCGGTGTTGGGGAAGGTGGCCAGGACGGTCGCGGCCAGGTGCTGGGCCGCGGTGGAGGCGACGAGGGGCTGGTCGGCGACGGCCGGGTCCGCCAGGACGTGGTCGCGCACATAGCGGATCGTCGCCCGAAGCTGCTCGCCCGCGGCGGTGCTGACCGGCCGGTGTCCGGTCAGCCGGACCGGTTCCGGGTGCCGTCCGCCCGCGGTCCCCGCGACCTGGGTGAGCAGCTGCGGGTCCAGCATGGTGATGTTGTAGCGGGCGGCGTGGACACGGCCCGCGTAGGACAGTTCCGGCGGGGCGAAGGACACCACGTCGCCGGGGCCGAAGGAGTCCGAGACGCCCTGGTAGACGTGGTCCTCGATGGTGCCCTCGTGGACGACGCACAGGCAGATCCGGCCCAGCGGGGTGACGGCGTAGCTCATGTCGAAGTCGAGGTCGATTTCGTCGATGCTGAGCGAGTCGATGGCGGTGCGCCGGACCTGCGCGCGGCTGCTGTCCGCGGTGCCGTTGCCGATGTTCATCTTCGCGTAGGCATGGCTGAGGAACTCCTCGGTGCGGTCCAGGTCGTCGCTGTCGAACGTCAGCGTTTCCATGGCGGCCAGGTCCTTCCCCTCACGGCGCGGCTCCTCCTTTGGCCTCGTACCCTCGAATGCCGGGATGTTGCCGGTCCGCGTTTCGTTTTCTGTCCTGCCAGCTCGCGAAGTGTGCGCCCGATGGCTCGCGGTGGCCGTCCGGGGACGCGCAGGCTGGAGGGGCGGCGGCCGCTGGAGTCGCCGGGCGGCAGGGGGAGAGGGCGACGGGGCTGTGCATGACGGAACGCGAAGATTTGGTTGAGAAGATCGAGGAACTCCAGGGGGAAATCGCCCAGCTCAAGCAGGCCCTTGTCTCGCACGCCGTCGTCGATCAGGCGATAGGTGTGGTCATGACCGTGAGCGGCCTGCGCTCCGAGCAGGGGTGGGACGTACTGAGGACCGTGTCCCAGCGCACCAACACCAAGCTGCGGGACGTCGCCCTGCATGTCGTGCACTGGCCCGACGTCGGCAGCCTGCCCGCGGAGATCCGCCCGGCCCTGCGCAGCGCGCTGGCCGAGGCACAGGCGGTGCACGGCGGGCGGGCACTGGTGGGACAGGAACAGCTGTGCCGGGGGCACGGCGGTGTCCTCTCCGGGAAAACCCGGTGACGGTCCGGAGGTCGGCGGATACCGTTGGCCGCATGAAGGTCACCAGCTGTACCCACACCGCAGCCGCGCGAGCGACCAGCTCGCCGGCTGCCGACGCCTGACCTCTTCCTCTCCCCCGGCGGCCGGAAACGGACCGCCGGTGCAGGACCTCTGGTCGCCTCTGTGTCCCCGCGGTCGTTTCCGGTCCCACCAGACCGAAGGACCACCGCCATGGACACGGACCGGACCGTACGCGTCTTCACCGACTTCTACCGCGAGCGCGGACACCACCTGATCACGGGCGGCACACTGCTGCCGCCGCCCGGGGACCCGGTGCTCTTCACCACCTCGGGCATGCACCCGCTCACGCCCTACCTCGAGGGCCGCCCCCATCCACGGGGCCGCCGGCTGGTCAATGTGCAGCGCTGTCTGCGTACGACCGACCTCGACGAGATCGGTGACTCCACGCACCTCACGGTGTTCGACATGCTCGGCTCGTGGTCGCTCGGCGACTACGGCCACTCGCAGAGTCTTCGCTGGGGGTACGAGCTGCTCCGCGACGGGTTCCGCATCCCTCACGAGAAACTGCATGTCACGGTGTTCGGCGGTGACGGACAGGTGGGCCCCGACCTGGAGTCGCTGCGCACCTGGCAGGAGATGGACGTCCCGGTGGAACTCACCCGGGAGGACAACTGGTGGTCCAACGGGCCGGTCGGCCCGTGCGGCCCCGACTCGGAGATCTTCGTGTGGACCGGCGGAACCCCGCCCCGGGGCACCCCCACGACCGACCCGCGCTGGGTGGAGATCTGGAACCACGTCGTCATGCGCTACCGCCGCCGCGAGGACGGCTCGCTCCAACCCCTGGAGCGTCCCGGAATCGACACCGGCATGGGACTGGAACGCCTGGTCACCGTCCTGCAGGGCCACACCTCGGTCTACGACACCGACCTCTTCGAGCCATGGATGCGACTGCTGCCACCGCTCTGGGAGCTCGACGAACCCTCGCTGCGGCTGGTCTGCGACCATCTGCGCTCCGGTGTCGTCGTCATCGGCGACGGGGTAGGGCCGTCCAACACCGGGCGCGGATACGTCCTGCGCCGCATCGTGCGCCGGCTGCTCACCACCCTGCGGCGCGACGACCCGTCCCGCACCCTCTGCGACCTGCCCGTGGAGCTCCTCCAGCACACGCTGGACCACTTCGGGACGACGTCCGGGACGGATCTCGTCCGTGACGTGCTGCTGGAGGAGGAACGCCGGTTCGACCGGCTGCTGGAGCGCGGTCGCCGACTGCTGTCCGGGCCGCGGTACCGAGGGACGCTGAGCGAGGAGGACTTCGAGTACCTGCACGACACCCACGGTCTCCCCCGCGACCTGGTCCTCGGCCTGCGCGGCCAGGAGTGACCGCGGCCCGTCGAGCCGCTACTCCGTGCGCAGGGCCGTGGCGGTACGGGCCTTCGCCGCCCAGCCCGCCGGGAGCATCGCGCCCAGCAGGGAGATGACGAGCCCGGCGAGGCCCAGCAGGAGCAGCTGCGGGGTGTCGTACACGTCGAGGACGGACCTGGGGAGTTCGGTGCCCGCGGTGTGCCCCATCACCGGGAGCACGAAGCCGTGCAGGGCGTATCCGGCGGGCACTCCGACGAGTCCGCCGAGCACGCCGATGCCGACCACCGAGGCGAGGACGAGGCTCGCGGTCTGCCGCGGCGACATGCCGAGCGCCTTGCACACGCCCAGGTCGTGGACGCGCTCCCGGGTGTCGAGGACGACGGAGTTGAGCACGCCGAGCCCGGCGACGCTGACGAGCATGAGGGTGAGGAGCGCGGCCATGGTGTCCAGGATGAGGATGAAGTTGTCGTGCTCGGAAGGGGAGTTGGCCTGTGCGTCGCCCCCGAGGGGCTGAACCTTCGCGGCGAGCTTCTCGGCGTACGCGGGTGCGGAGACCCCGTCCTTCACGTCGACCAGGAACACCGAGGGCCGGGTCGCGGGGAAGTCGGCGAGGTTCACCTGGATCTCCAGCACGTCGTCCGAGGTGCCGAAGGCCTCGCCGACGATGCGCAGGGTGGCCGTCTCCTTCCCCACGGTCACGCGGACCGTGTCGCCGACCTCGGTCCCGGTGCTCTCCAGGAACTGGCCGGCCACGACGACCTGGCCCGCGCCGGTGATCCAGTGCCCGGAGATCATCGCGTAGCCGCCGGTGCTGGAGTCGCCCTGGTAGAGGGTGGCCCGGACGGATCCGGAGACCCCGGCCACGGTGGCGTCCTGCTGGGCCTTGCCGTAGTACGAGGCCGTGCCGGGCTGGGCCTCGATCGCGGCCCTCATACGTGCCGGGTCGGCCGGGGTGGACTCCGGGGTGCCCGGGGCGGGGACGTGTTCGCCGCCCGCGACGCTCGGGCCGCCGGTGAAGACGGTGACCGCGGAACGGTTCTCGGGGTCCTGTACCGCAGCGACCTCGTTCAGCGAGGAGGTGAGGCCGACGGCGAAGGTCGCCGCGATCGTGCCGAAGGCCACGGCGAGCAGCATCGCGAGTGTACGGACCGGATGCGCGAAGGGGGCGGCGAGACCGTAGGTGACGGCTCGGGGCAACGGCAGGCGGCCTGCCGCCCGGTGCGCCCACTGACCGCGTCCGGTGCGCGGGGCCCGGCCCAGGGCGATGGCCTCGACCGTGCGCAGCCGCCCTGCCCGCAGCGCGGGGACGAGGGCCGCGATCCCCACGACCAGCAGGGCGCCGAGGGGGACCACCACGTCCACCCACCAGGCGACGGACAGGGTCGCGGTGCCGTAGGCCTGCTCGGTGTCGTCGAGGAGCGGCACGGCCAGCAGGTTGCCGAGGACGACTCCGAGAGCGATGCCGGCGCCCGCCGGGATGAGTGCCTGGGCCACATAGGCCCGGACGACCTCGCGCGGGGTGAACCCGATGGCCTTGAGGATGCCGATCCTGCGCAGACTGGTGCCGACCGCGCCGCTGATGACGCTGCCGACGATGATCACCGACATGACGATGCCGAGGACGCCGAAGGCGATCAGGAACGGGATGGTCGGGGCGGCTCCCTGGTCGGCGGCGAACTTGGTGTCGAGGTAGGACCGGGTGCCGAGGAGTCCGCCGGACGGGACGGCGGCGACGAGTTCCCTGCGGTCCGCGGCGATGTCACCCTTCGAGCCCGCGGATTCGAAGCGGTAGAGCATCTGGCTGATCAGCGGCGCGTCCTTGGAGGCAAGTGCCGTGACCTGCGCGGGTGTTGCCCATATGTCGGCGCTCTTGCCGGCCGAGGTGGCGAAGCCTACGACCGTGAGTGTCGTGTCGGAGACGGTCAGCGTGTCGCCCAGGGAGAAGGCGGGTCCCTCGTAGGAGGAGCTCAGCACGATCTCGCCCGGTTTCCTCACCCACCGGCCCTCAGTGAGGTCCAGGTCGTCCACGGCGGCGTGCGGACCGGTGCGTCCGACCAGGGTCATGGCCGGGGGCCGACGGCCGGCCGAGTCCGTCCCATGGACCAAGGCCGTGGGATACGGCCCCACGCTCGCGGTGACGCCGTCCAGCCGGCCGGTGGCCCGGAGCTGCTCCGCGGTGACCTTGGCCGGGTCGAACTCGGCGGTGAGGTGCGCGCCTTTCTGCTGGGCGAAGGCGTGGTCGAAGGGTGCGTTCGAGACGACGATGAGCGAGCCGGCGACGACGGCGGCCGCCACGGCCATCATCGTGGCGACGGCGATGACCACGGTCTGCACGCGCCGCCGCCCGACCCCGGAGCGGACGACGCGGACGAGCGGTCCGGTCATCGCACGGCCCCCGCGCGGGAGTCGAGAGCGACATGGCCGTCGACGAGGTGGACGGTACGGCTCGCGCAGGCCTCGGCCAGGGCCGGGTCGTGGGTGACGAGCACGATGGTCTGTCCGCCGCGGTGCAGGTCGACCAGGAGGTCTCTGACGTCCTGGCCCGACGCGCTGTCGAGGGCGCCGGTGGGCTCGTCGGCGAGCAGCAGCGCGGGCCGGTTCACCAACGCCCGTGCGACGGCGACTCGTTGGCGTTCCCCGCCGGAGAGCCGGCCGGGGTAGGCGCGGGCGTGCTTCTGGATGCCCAGGGCCTCCATCAGCTCATGTGCCCGGGCCTCCGTGCGGCGCCGGGAGGTTCCGGTGAGCTGTGCGGGCAACTGGATGTTGTCGAGGACGGTGAGGTCGTCGAGGAGGTTGAAGAACTGGAAGACCATGCCGATCCGATCACGGCGGTACTTGGCCAGGGCGTGTTCACCGAGCCGGTCGATCTGCTGCCCGGCGACGGTCACGGTGCCCTCGGTCGGCTTGTCGAGGCCCGCGACGAGGTTCAGCAGCGTGGACTTGCCGCTGCCGGAGGGGCCGGTCACGGCGAGGGCCTCGCCCTGGCCGACGGAGAGGTCGAGCGGTCCGAGCGCGGGTGCGCCGGCGTTGTCGTAGCGCTTGGCCACGCCCTTCAGTTCGATCACTTGGGTCATGGGAGGTGCCCGTCCTCACAGTTGTCGGGTCGTGTCCTTGCCGGCGTGGCGAAGGTACGGAAGGGCGGGGTCGGGGCGCGTCCGCCGGGACGGCGAGACACGGCCCTCCGTGCGGAGGACGAGGTGGCGGGGTCATCCCTGCGAAGTACGCCCGGTGGACGGGGGGTTGGTCGCGCAGACGGACGCGCGGCGGGCCCTGGGGCCGCGACAATGTGCGCATGGAGACGAGGTACCTGCGTGGATGGCGTCGGCAGGTGCATGCCGCGCTGCGGCCGGAGGCGAGGGGTCCCGCGCTGTCGCGTCGGTCGGTGCGCTTCGACGTGCTGCTGGCCGTGCTGTTGACGGCGGTCGCGCTGGTGGTGGCGTCGCGCTATCCCGGCGACGGTCCGGTGCAGGTGTCGAGGATCGAGTACGGGGCGCCGGTTCCGCCCAGGCCTCCCGTCCTTCCGGGCGGGCGGATCGAAGAACCGCTCTCCGCACCGCCCTGGGGCCTGGTGGTGCTGTCGGCGCTTCCGCTGGCGGCCCGGCGGCGGTTTCCGCTGACCGTGTTCGCGGTGGTGCTCGGCGCGGCCCTCGCCATCGGCGACGACGCCTCCTGGATCACTGTGCTGACCTGTGTCATCGGCACGTACAGCGCGGTCATGCACAGCCGGCACCGGGTGGGGGCCATGGCCGGCCTCGTCGTCGCGGCCGTACTGGCCGGTGTGGCCTTCCGGTCGACGGAACCGGTGCTGCCCGGCTGGTCGAGCCCGGGGGTGCTGCTGCTGGTGGCCGGGGTGTTGGCGAGCGTGGTCCGGAGCGGACGGCGGCGGCTCGCGGCCAGCCGGGACCGGTTCGCGGCGCTGGAGCGGGCGCACGAGGAGGCGACACGCAGGGCCGTGGAGGAGGAACGCGCCCGGATCGCCGCCGAGTTGCACGACGTCGTGACACACAATGTGAGCGTGATGGTCATCCAGGCGGGCGCCGCGCGCAAGGTCATGGACGCGTCCCCGCAGCGGTCCAAGGAGGCACTCCTCGCGGTCGAGGCCGGGGGCCGGGCCGCGATGGCCGAACTCCGGCACGTGATGGGCCTGTTGGCCGCCCCGGACACCGGCCGCCCCGACTCCCCCGCCGACGGCCTCGAACCACAGCCGGGCCTCGGGCAGTTGGGCGCCCTGATCGACCGGGTGCGGGCCGCCGGGACACCGGTCGGCATCTCGGTGTCGCTGCCCCCGGAGCCGCTGCCGCCCGGCGTGGATCTCACGGCGTACCGCGTGGTCCAGGAGGCCCTGACCAACACCATCAAGCACGCGCCCGGCGCCGAGGCCGTCGTCACCGTCGGCTGGAACGGTGACCGGCTGGAGATCGAGGTCATGGACACCGGCCCTGTCCGCGACGGCGTCCCCCCGGACGGAAACGGCCGCGGGCTGATCGGCCTGCGCGAGCGCCTCGCACTCTACGGCGGCGAGCTGACGGCCGGTCCGACTCTCACCGGCGGCTTCCGGATCCGGGCGGAGGTGCCATGGCGAACGGGATGAGCGGGGAACCGGTCGGCGGGGAGGCCGGGTTGGCTGAGGCCGGCCGCCGGGACGAGTGGCCGCGGAACGCCGGACCGGCGGGCGTGGGGAGCGGGCAACAGGTCGCCAGGGCGGCAGGGTTGACTGAGGCCGGGCAACGAGGTGAGCGGCATCGGAACGCCTGGCCGACGGGTACGGCGAGCGGGGAACCGGTCGGCGGGGAGGCCGGGTTGGGTGAGACCGGGCGACGAGATGGGCGGCATCGGAACGCCGGACCGGCGGGCACGGCGGGCGGGCAACGTATCGGCGGGGAGGCCGGGTTGGGGGACGACGGTGTGGGAGACGACGTGTTGCGGGTCGTCATCGCCGACGACCAGGCCCTGGTGCGGACCGGGTTCGGGATGATCCTGGCCGCGGACGGCATCGAGGTGACCGCGGAGGCGGCCGACGGGGCGGAGGCGGTCGCCGCGGTCCGGCGGACCCGCCCCGACGTCGTCCTCATGGACATCCGGATGCCGGTCATGGACGGCATCGAGGCCACCCGGCGGATCCTCGCCTCCGACACCGCGGGCGAGATCCGCGTGATCATCCTGACCACGTACGACCTCGACCACTACGTCTACGCCGCCCTCACCGCGGGGGCCAGCGGCTTCCTCCTCAAGGACGTCACCCCCGAGCACCTGGTGTCCGCCATACGGTTGGTGCGGTCCGGCGACGCCCTCCTGGCGCCCGCGATCACCCGCCGGCTGATCGAGCGTTTCGCCCGCCGGGAGGAGGCCCTGTCGTCGGCCACCTCGCACCACGACCTGTCCGGGCTGACACCACGTGAGCTGGATGTGCTGCGGCTGCTGGCGACCGGGCTCAGCAACGCCGAACTCGCGAAGCGGCTCGTCCTCAGTCCGACGACGGTGAAGACGCACATCGGGCGGATCCTGTCGAAGCTGGAACTGCGCGACCGCGTCCAGGCGGTCGTCCTCGCCTACGAGAGCGGGCTGATCACGCCAGGCGGAAGCGCTGAAGACGCCCTGCGGGACATCTAGGACATCAGCCCGGCCGCGACCGTCGCTCCCAGCTCCCAGCACGCCTCGATGTCGGCCTTGGCCGGTTCGCCGGTGACCGTCACCGGTTCGGCCGCGCGATGCCATCCGAGGCCGGTGGTGATCGACCCGATGCCCCGCAGGGCGCCGGTGACGTCGTTCCCGCCGTGCACGTAGACACCGAACGGCCGGCCGCGCGTCTCGTCGAGGCACGGGTAGTAGACCTGGTCGAAGAAGTGCTTGAGCGCGCCGGACATGTAACCGAGGTTGGCCGGGGTGCCGAGCAGGTAGCCGTCCGCCTCCAGGACGTCCGAGGCCGTGGCTGACAGGGCCGCACGCCGCACGACACGGACGTCCTCGATCTCCGGCGCCGTCGCACCGGAGACGACGGCTTCGAACATCGCCTGGCAGTTGGGCGAGGGCGTGTGATGCACGATCAGCAAGGTGGCCACGGTCGAACCCTGCCCGCCTCGGCTTTCGTCCGCAAGCCACGCCGTGGCGGGACGGTGCCGGGCTACGATTCACGGACACCACGAGGGGGGAGCGGACCGTGGCCGACGAGGAGCACGGGCAGCGGGCGGCGGCGGTGTTCGACGCGCTGGGGCTCACGTACGAGAAGGCTTTCGCGCATTCCGAGGCACACCGGGCGTCGCTGGAGTGGCTGCTCGGCCGGCTCGCGCCCGGCAGCCGTGTCCTGGACGTCGGCAGCGGCACCGGCCGCCCCACCGCGTCGACACTGGCGGGCGCGGGTCACGAGGTGCTGGGGGTGGACGTCTCCCCCGTCATGGTGGACCTGGCCGCCCGCCAGGTGCCGGGGGCCTCGTTCCGCAACGCCGACATCCGCGAAGTGCCGCTGGAGGAGGGGTCGTTCGACGCGGTGTGCGTGTACTTCTCGCTGCTCCAGATGGACCGCGCGAACCAGTCGGAGGTGCTGACTCGGCTGGCGCGGGCCGTGCGGCCGGGAGGCAGTCTGGTACTCGCGACCGTGCCCGCGGACGTGGAGGACTTCGCGATCGAGTTCATGGGCAGACCCGTCCGGGCCACCAGCTTCGCCGCCGAGGACTTCGTGGCCGTGGCGCGCGCCGCGGGTCTCACGGTGGAGTCCGAGCAGCACGTGGAGTTCACCCCTGACCACCCCGACGGCGCCACCGAGCCGCACTTGTTCCTGTACTGCTCGCTTCCTTCCTGAACGCCGGGAAGGCCACAGCCGCCAGGAGCAGGCTGTGGTCCCCCGGCCCCGCCCCTCGCAGGGCTAAGGTCAGCGGTCAGCGCACGGCTGTCTGCACATACGGCACCAGCCGCACCGGTCCCGTCAGACCGTGGTCCTGGCGGGCGACCCCGCCGAACACCGAGGGCTGTTCGGCCCTCAGCCGGTTGATGAGCGGTGTCGCCACCTCGACCTCGATCGTGTTCTCGCCGCACCGCAGCCAGGGGCCGAGGTCGACGACGGGGTGGAGACGGTCGGCCGCGGGCAGGCGCCTGCCGTTGACGCTCACCCGGAACGTGTCGCTGACCTGGCCCAGCTCCAGTTCGGCGCCGTGCGACGGCGACCAGTCGGCGGGCAGGGTGACGGTGGTGCGGTAACGGCCGATGCCCGCGGAGTCGGCCAGTTCGGGGATCTGCGACCAGGGCTTCAGCGTGTCGAGAGTGACAGTGCGCAGGACGCGGTCGGTCCGGGTGGCGTCCTGGCCCGGGTACCAGTCCTCGACGGCCAGTTCCCAGCGGGCGGGTGTGATCGGTGCGGGCACGGCGGGGGTCCGCGTGGTGACGGTACGGCCCTGGGACAGGCGTGTGGTCCAGACACCGGCGGACACGGCACGCACGGTCAGCCCGCGCTCGGTGAACAGCACCGCGTCGGCGTCGGTGACCTCGGCGTGCGGGCTGTTGCCGTGCCGGTCGCCGAACAGCCCCGGCCGCCCCAGAGCGACGATCGTCGTCTGCCCGGGCCGGAGCGTGACGCGCAGGGTGACGTCGTCCCCGTCGTCGGTGTACTGCGCGAGCCGTACCGCCTCGCCCGTCCAGGGGTCGAGCAGATACGGCACGGTCCTTCCGCCGTGGGTGCGCCGGAGGGTGACGTCGTGGTCGATCGCGGCCACGGGAGGCTTGACGGTCTCTGCGTGCTTGCCGTTGCAGAGGTAGTAGAAGTCCGCGTCGGCGGTGACCCGGTGGGCGTTGAGGAGCGTGGACGCGGTCGCGTGCCGTACGTCGGCACGCACCCCGAGCCCGGCGAGGGCGTCGCCGATCGCCGCCTTGTCGGTGACCCTGACGACATGGGGCAGCGCGAGGAGCCGGGCGAGGAGGTCGCGCAGCCGGTCCGTCTCGCCCTGGTCCGGGATGCCCGGGGTCAGTGCCTGGTCGAAGGCGCCGAACATGACGACGGGCAGTCCCGCCTCGGCCAGGACGAGGATCTTGCGGGCGTCCTCGACGGCGAGCGTGGCCGTGGAACCGTAGAAGAAGTCGCCCTCGACGAACAGGGCTTTGTAGGCGGGGCCTTCGGGGGCGAGCCGGCCGCCAGAGACGGTGGCGGAGGGCAGGTCGAGCAGCGGTCCGCTGAGGAACTGGTGGGTCCAGCCCAGCGGGACGCCGGTCGCCGTGAACCAGGAAGCACCGATGCCGGTGGCGGTGTAGCCGGTCTGCCGGAACACGGCGACGTCCGCCCGGGCGGTACCGGCCTGGAGCACCTGGTGGACCCGGCCCAGGTATCCCGAGATGTCCTCGGCGTGCCGCCAGGTGGGCTGGCGCGGACCCCAGGACTCGCCGTAGCCGGCGGTGCCGTTGTACGGGCTGAAGGCCGCGAACCCGGGCCAGTTCACCTGAGGGGCGGTGGCGTAGGAGAAGCCGTGCACGACGGTCTGGTTGACGCCGGCCGCGTAGGCGCCGCCCATGGTGCGCAGGAAGCGGTCCCAGGTCGTGCTGTAGGCGGATCCGTTGTAGGCGCCCGCCTCGCAGGACAGAATTCTCCGCCCGGCCATGTCCCGGCCGCCGGCCAGGCAGCGGTAGTCGTCCAGGTTCTTGAAGCCGAGCGACTCGCCCTCGGAGATGTCGAGGATCGCGGCGGAGGCGATGGCGTCCGTCTGGAGGCCGTAGGGCTGCGAGCGCAGGGTCATGTCCAGGGTGTGCGCCCAGTCCCGCAGGGCCGTCAGGTGGTGCCGGTTGAAGAGGCCGGAGACGGTCTCCCAGAAGTCGTGCCGGATCTGGCGGGTCAACTGGGCGTCGTAGGCGAAGACTTGGTTGCTGTTGTCCAGGACGAGGGCCGGCAGGTACGGCAGCAGCGGCCGGCCGGTGTGCTGCTCGAACGCCTCGGGCAGCAGGGGTGTCCAGGTCAGGCCGTCGGTCTCCAGTTCCACGGAGTCCTCGAAGAAGGAGCCGCCCGCGGCCCGCAGCAGCCGTCGCAGGGAGGGGGTCAGCAGCCGGTCCTCCCAATAGGAGGTGACCGCGGTGGTCCCGGCCGTGCTGAAGTGGTCGACGGCGTGGGCGGCGGGCACGGAGTGGGGTCCGGACTCCGGTTGCTGGCCGGAGCCGCGCACCCAGTAGGAGACGAGGACCCAGTCCCCGTCCTCGGGTGCGGTCCAGGTCAGCGTGGTGCCGGTGACGGTCGCGGTGAGGTCCTGGACGCTCGCCGGGTCCAGACCTGTCTCCTTGCGGGTCGAGTTGGCGGGCTCGATACGGGCGGCCTGTACCGCCAGGAGCCGCTGGTGGGTCACTCCCGCGGCCGGGGCGTGGACGGGCGGCGGAACGGGTCCCGTGTAGGTGGCCCCACCGGACAACGCGGCTCGGCCGTGGACGAGTTCCTTGGCGGCGGCCTCGTCGTCGGGTGCCACTCCGGGGACGGCAACGGGCCAGCTCGGACCGAGGGTGAGGTCGACGGTGAGCCCACGTCTCACGGCGCGGCGCAGCGCGGCCTCGACACCGTCCCGCCAGGGTCGGCTGCCCCAGCCGTGGTGCGCGGTGTCCAGCACCGACTTGTCCTTGATGCTGTGGTGGACGGCGGAGATCTCCACACCGCCGAAACCGGCGTCCGCGATCTGGTCGACCTCCCGGGCGATCTCGTCCGGGTCCACCAGGCCGTCCGGCCACCACCACCGGAACTTGGGCCGCACCGACCGCTCCGGGGCGGCGAACCAGTCGGCGGCAGGCCCTGTTCCCGTCCTCGTCGCCGTTCCCGGCCCCGCCGCCGTGGCCGGGGTCGCCGTCCCGAGCGCCGCGGCGGCGCCTGCGGTGAGTCCGGCGGCCAGGATCGCGCGTCGGGACATGCCGTCGCGCTGCGGGATGGCTTCATGCATGTGGGCGTCCCAAGGATGGTATTGAATCGTTTCAATCACTGGTGAACGCCGGAACGCTAAGCCGCTGGTTCCCAGCAGGTCAAGATGCGTGCCATGCCAATGCCGCACGTGCGGCCGGGCTCCGACAGAACGTGGCCCGCGTCGTAGGACAGCGGGTCCGTGCACTTCGGCTCGGCAAGCCAACTGACAGTGCCGGTGCGTCGGTTGGCGCGACGGGCTGCGAGCGAACGGTCGCATCCGCGAGGCAAGCCCCTCCGCGGGTCCTTCCAGGGTGGACGTGAACCTACGAGGTGCCGCGCAGTTTCCGTATGGTCCCACCGAGCTTGTTCCGGGCCCGGTCCAGGTGTTCCGCCTTGGTGCTGACGACCCAGCGCGGGCCCACCAGGTAGGTGCCCCCGTAGACACTGGCCGCGTCGAGCCACGCCTCTTTGTACTTCTCGGCGGGGAAGGTGGTGATGCGGTAGTCGGCCTGCTCCGAGTGACACAGCCCTTCCCGCAGTTCGTCCGCCTCGATACGGATCTCGGCCTCGCAGCCCGCCAGACCGGCGATCACCTCGATCCTGGGCGGGGCCACGATCCCGGCGGCAGGAGCGGCGGAACTCTTCGACGCCCGAGCGCCCTGCGGGGTGTCGTCCTCGCCTCCACCGCACCCCGTCACCAGGGCGAGGCTCCCGACGAGGGCGGCCAGCGGCAGCCCGGCGATCCGATCACTGCGTCCTCGTCGCGGCATGACCCTCTCCGTATCCAGTCGGCATCCAGTCTGCGGACCGTCCACTTGAGTACGGAAGATCGGTTACGGCTGTTCAGTCGCCGTGTGCCGTCGGGGGGGGGGGGGGGGGGGGGGGGGGGGGGGGGGGGGGGGGGGGGGGGGGGGGGGGGGGGGGGGGGGGGAGGGGGGGAGGCCGGGGGGGGGGC